>VFKQ01000059.1 GCA_009885445.1 Anaerolineaceae bacterium
CAGCCTTCGATACGGTCAACTTCTTTTGAGTCGATCATCGGACCCACATCGACGCGCTCGTCGAGCGGGTCGCCGACGACAAGGGCTTCGGTGGCTCTCACAAATTTTTCAGAGAACGGTTCAAAGACTTGTTTCTGGCTGTAGATGCGTTGCACAGAAATACAAACTTGTCCCGAATTATAAAATGCACCGACCGCGCAACGCTTGGCGACGAAATCCAAATCGGCATCGGGGGCGATGACCACGGGCGAGGCATTGCCCAATTCGAGAGTCACCTTCTTGATGCCCGCCACGGCGAGGATGTGACGCCCAATGGGCGGCGAGCCGGTGAAGGTGATTTTGTCCACGCGCTCATCGGTGATGAGCCACTCGCCCACTGTGCCGCCCGAACCAACGACGAGGTTAATCGCGCCAGCGGGCAGACCAGCGTCCATCAGAATCTGACAGAGCTTCACAGCGGCGAGAGGTGTGGTGCTGGCGGGCTTGAGTACGAGTGTGTTGCCCGCGGCCAATGCGGGCGCAACTTTGTGCGCAACTAAATTCAGCGGAAAATTGAATGGGCTGATCGCCGCGATGACGCCGACGGGACGACGAGTCCAATAGCCGAAGTAGCCATCCCCGGCAGGGACGGCGTCCAGCGGGATGGTCTCGCCGTGCAAACGCTTGGCTTCCTCGGCGGCGATGGTGAAGGTGCTGGCGGCTCGCTCTACTTCGGCGCGGGCGAACTTCATCGCTTTGCCCGCTTCGGCGGCGATGGTCTTCGCTAAATCGTCAGCGCGTTCGCGGAGAAGAGTCGCGGTGCGCAACAAAATGTCAGCGCGTTTGTGCGCGGGCATGTCGGCCATCACGTCTTCGGCGCGTTCGGCGGCGTCGATTGCAGAATCCAAATCTTCGCGGCGCGCGGTGGATACTGCGCCGACGAGGGAGCCGTCATATTTGTTTTTGACTTCGAGCAGCGGCCCGCCGTCCACCCATTGTCCGTTGATTAGTAGTTTGTATTCCATGTGATTCTCCAAAATATTTTTTGTTGGTGCCATCATGTTTTTGTAATCCGCATAACTGTTTGTTTCAAGGGCACAACGGTGGTCGAGTAGGCGGCGGGTTTCGATACGCCAGGAACGCTACTCAACCGCCACCGTATCGAGACCACAGAAAATCAAGCGAGATGCATTCCTGGTCTCGATACGCCCCTCTGAGTACCTCGGGGCTACTCGACCACCGCTTGTTTCAAAAGCGTCAATCGCCAAGGGGGATGCTAATTACATTTAACTCACCCCGCCCACGCAATATCCAATCGTTCGAGGGTCTGTTTCGTGGGAATGCCGTCGTTCGTCCAGCCAGCGAGTTTGTAGTACATGTCTAATGAAGACTCAATCTCCTCGTGCGTGAGCGCCATGCCGGCGGTGGGACCCGTGCCTTTCAAGGCCTTGAAAAATTTCTTGGGCAATTTGTCGTCGTTGCGGTTGAGTCCTTCGCGCGCATTAAACTGACGGAAGAGATTCAAGCGGCGCTCGCCGACGGTCATCAATTCGTCGAGGCTCACGTCCCAGCCAGTGACGGCGTTAATCATCGTTACAGTTTCGGCGGGGCCGTAGAGAGTCCATGCGGGGCCGTAGACAAATTGACAGAGTTCGACCGAGTCTAACATTGAGTAGAACACTTGCGTCAGATACGCAAAACGGACTTTCTCCTCGTTGAGACTGTAACCCGCTTGCGGCGAGGAAAGACCGAGCATTTTGAGTCGGTTAAGATTCAAATCCGCGACGCCCTCTTCGTAGTAGGGATCATGTTCGCTGGACTGATGGTCCGCGCCAAAAGCGTTGACGGCATAGATGAGGCCGAGACTGCGCTTGGCTTGCGGCATGTGCGCCGGAGACTCGGCGCCCTTAACGGTGATGAGCAATTCGTCTGAGCCGTGGCCCCAAATTTTTGCGACGCGCTCAGAACCCTGCCCGAGCAATTTGCCAAATTCGTTTTCGCCTTTGACGATCATTTCGAGAACTTGAATCATCGCTTCGGCATTTCCAAATTTTAATTCGATGCCGCCGGTTTCTTTTGTGCTGATGATGCCTTTCTCAAAACATTCCATGGCGAAGGCAATCGTCGCGCCGGCGGCAATCGTGTCCACGGCGTATTCGTTGCAGATTTGATTTGCGCGCGACACGGCGGCCAAATCTTTGATGCCGCAATACGAGCCGAAGGTACCGAGGGTTTCGTATTCGGGGCCGCCGTAATGCGGGTCGACGCGATAGGGGCCATCTTTAATTTCGACGACGCGTTTGCAACGCACCACGCACGAGAAACAGGTGTCGCGCTTTTTTAAAATCGTCGCGGACATTTTTTCGCCGCTGATGTCTTCGCAGTTTTCAAATTGTCCCTCGCTGTAATTGCGCGTGGGCAAAGTGCCAGCGGTATTTTGAAACAACACAACGCCCGCCGTGCCGTGCTCGGCGAGGCCGGGCATATCGGGGTTGGTCGGTAAAATTTTTGGGCCGCTTTTGTTTAAATCGCTGAGCGTTTTCGAATCGGCAATCGCCACTTTCGTTTTTCCGCGCACAACCACGGCCTTAAGATTCTTGGAGGCCATCACCGCGCCCATGCCGGTGCGTCCCGCGTGACGGTTCGACATACTGCACAAACTCGAATACAACACGCCCACTTCTGCGGCGGGGCCGTGTTGCAATATCTCGGCTTTCGCGTCCACTTCTTTATGGATGATCGCGTCCACTTCGCCGGTGATTTTTCCCATCAGGTGCGCGGCGTCACGTAGTTCAGCGACCCCCTCAAGGATCGACAAGTACACGGGTTTGGGCGAACGGCCTTTGACGACGATTCCGTCCACGCCCGAAAATTTTAATTCAGCTGGCCAGAATCCGCCGCCCTGCGCGTCGCCAATCCCGCCCGAAATGGGTGACTTCGCATTCGCGTTGAAGCGACTCTGCCCCGAGATCGCCGCGCCCGTGGTGACGCTGGCCATCAAGGTGAGCACGTTATCCGGCCCGAGCGCGTCGGCGTGCACGGGCATCTCGCGCAAAATGTAGTACATGCCCATCGCGCTCCCGCCCATGTACTTGCGATAGAAGGATTCGTCCGGTTGCTCGAAGGTAAGCGTTCCGTGCGTCAGGTCCACGTGCAGGATTTTTCCGTTGTATCCGTTTGGCATTGCATTCTCCTTCAGGGGTAGGCCAATTATACGAAGTATCCCCGAACTAAGCAATTGGTTCAATCTTTCTCAGAAAAGGCGGCAACACAGGTACGCGCTGTTGACTTCTCGTTTCCTTCAAAAATGGTAGACTCGGAAAGAATATTTCGAACAACTATTTTTTCTAATGGCGATAAGAATTATGCTAATTTTAGCAAGCCAGTTCCCGAGGCGCCCACAGACAGGCGAATGAGAAATGCAAACCAGAGCAGTTGAGATTGTTACGATCGGCGCAGGCATTGCGGGTCTGAGTTTCGCGCGGACCATGGCACAGCAGGGTCACAAGGTCTTGATGCTCGAGCGCAGTCGCGCCGTCGGAGGCCGTTGCGCCACCTGGCGGCACATGGACTTAGCGATGGATTATGGTGTCCCTTTTCTACACGGACGCTCGCCGCTCTTCTGGCAGACCGTGGACGAACTGATTGGCGCGGATGTATTGTCCGGGTGGCCTTACCGCGTTGAGGGAGAAGGACCCACCTGCCAACCGCGCGCGTTGGATCCCGCTGTGCGCCATGCCGCCTTGCGCGGGGGCTTAAATTCATTGGCCAAGAAACTTGCTGAAGGGATTGAGATCATTCGCGAATGTGAGGTGACAGGCATAACGATTCACGACGGTCAGTGGCAATTGAGCGGGGAAGGTTTTCTCGTCACTGCAGATACATTGGTGCTGGCGGCGGCCAATGCTGAGAGTCTGCATCTGCTCAAAGATTCGATTCTGGCTGAAGCGGCATCCGGAGCCCGAGCCCTCTTTGGGCTGACACAATCTCTGACCTGCCTGTCCCTGCTCGTCTGCTATGATGCGCCGCCGTCACACCCGGCCTGGGACCTGCTTCTGCCCGAGACTTCATCATCCATTCAACTGATCAGCAATGAAAGCAGTAAGAATGCGCAGAGTCAAAAACTCTCTTTTTGCATTCAGGCGCGGCCAGCCTGGAGCCGCCAACGCCTGAACTCGTCCACGGATGAATGGACTCGCGAACTGTTGTACGAAGCGGCACCGCTCCTGGGCGACTGGTCATTAAAACCAGACTGGCTGCGCCCCCATCGCTGGCTGGAGGCGCGCCTCGATAGCGCCAGCCGCCTGCGTGGACCCCTCTTACAAGACATCGCTGGTTGCAAACTGGGAATCATCGGTGAATATTTTGACCCAGCTGGTGGACTGGAAGGAGCCTTCCTTTCAGGATACCGCCTGGCCACCCTGCTTATGGAGACAAAATGACAAAACAAGTTTCAAAAAAATTGCTTGACCTCGTCGATTCAGATAGGGACCACAGCTGTGCAGGTTATGGACCTGATAATGTCTGTGTTCGTGCGGCCGGCGTTGCAGACCTGCCATCCCAATTCGGTCACTTCAACATCGTCGCTTTTTGGAACAATCGCGACGAGAAAGACCATGTGGCCATTGTGCATGGTGAAGTAGTCGGCATGGAAAACGTCCCCGTGCGCCTGCATTCTGAGTGCCTTACGGGTGACGCGCTCGGCTCGTTGCGCTGTGACTGCCGCGACCAACTGTCCGTCTCACTTGAGCGCATCGCGCAGGAACCTTTTGGTATTGTGCTCTATCTGCGCCAGGAGGGGCGCGGCATTGGATTGCTGAATAAGATTCGCGCCTATCAATTACAAGACGGCGGACTCGATACCGTCGAGGCCAACCTCGCCCTCGGGTTTCGTGATGACGAACGCGACTTTGCCGTTGCCGCTCACATGTTGCATACCCTTGGCATAAAAAGCGTGCGCCTGATGACCAACAACCCCAAGAAGGTGGATGAACTCCGCCGTTACAATATCAACGTGGTCGAACGTCTGCCGCACATCATCCCACCCAATGAGCACAATCGTTTTTATCTTGAAACCAAATCACGCCGCTCGGGTCACTATATTGATTTCGAAGGCCATGCACATCTGCCCGAGCAAGCCGACGCCGTGCAAATAGATGGGATGCTCGCCATCGACGCAGACTAACGCGCAACCAACTTTTCCATCGAATTACCATGTTGAAGAATCTTTCATCCACACTCTACCGCCTCTCCAGCGGACCTGTCACCCTGCTGGCTCTGATTCTCTTTGCCGTCTTCATCGCCTTCATCCTGCCCGCCCAAGCGGACCGCGCCGCGGCCATCGCCGGTGAGGCGGGCTCGCCCGATATGTCCTACTTCTACTCCAGCGCGGACCTCTACCGCATGGCCGAGGCCTATGGCCCCGAA
>VFKQ01000242.1 GCA_009885445.1 Anaerolineaceae bacterium
AATTGCAAAGTCACTTTGAAAGAGTGCATCTCACCAGATTGTATTTCCCCTATCACCAGGCGCCCAAGCCGCTGACCTTCGAGCAATTGAATCGGGATTTTCGCGAAACCACTGAAGCCTTTATTGCAGATATGCGCCTAGGCGTTTCCTGGCCGGGCTGAAATGCGGAATCACCAACCTATTCAGATTCACTCAAATTGGGTTATAGGGCTTTCTTAAAGTCGCAGATTCTTCTATCGCGAATACCGCCAATAGGCAAATCGCACGAATACCCAAAACAAACTTGCAAATTTGCTCATTCGCGACATTTGCGTTGAGGCTCGTCACTTTCATTTTGACCACTATCCCTGAATGGTGATCATCACCGGCTCTTGCGGCCAGCTCGTGCGGAGAGATTGCTGCACCAGCGCGGCCACCTCCCTCGGTTGCACGGGTTGCGTGAGCAAATCACTGACGGGCATCCACAGCGGCAGAAAGGTGCCGCGAAGCGCATCGTAGTTTCCGCTAAATTCGTCACCGTGGCCGGTGCCAAATTCGCCGCCGGTTTGCTCCACGAGGAAGTGCATCTGGCGATTGCCGCGATACCAAAACTCGGCCACCTGACGAATCACACGCACATGCAGACCCAGCTCTTCATGCACTTCGCGCACCACGGCCTGCTCGGGCGTTTCGCCTGCGTCCACGCCGCCGCCGGGGAACGAGAAGTAATGTCGTCCGGCGCGATGCCGCTCGATGAGGGCGATTGAATCATTTTGAATCAGAATTGCCGCGGCGCGCGTTCTCATTTTGGAAACGTGAACTCCGTCTGAAAAGTGACATTTGAATCAGCGCGCGCAGTGAGCGAGAGACTCAGCGCCGCTTCTTTTTGGCTGTAAGTGGGCGAGAACCAGCCGCGAGTCGACTCTGTTTCACCGCCGCCAAACACAACCGCGCCCGCGCGGACAATTTGTAAGTCAAACGGATTCGCATTCGCGGCCACGCGCATCTGAATTGGTCCGCGCGGCGACTGTAAATGAATCAACGCATCTGTTCCGCGCTCTTCCACCTTGAAAGCCCAATCGGGCAACAGCCAATGCAGACGAAACTCGCGCGCACGAATTTTCTTGGTCAGCAATCTATCCTCAACTGCCCAAAAGTCATCGCTGAACACAGTCACTGCGCGCTCGTGCTTCACGCCCAGCGCGCGATAGGCGTTGTGATAGGCCTGCACCTTGCTGAGAATTTTTTCGTCGGTTTCGATTAATGTGCGCGCATAAGCGTTGACCCAATCGAGATATAAAAAACGCGAGACGCGCGTCATCTGATCGCGCTCGTCCACGGTGACGGTGTTGTGGAAGTCTGCCGAAGTCAGCGGATTACTCCACGGATAGTCCGCGTTGTACGTGTACGTGCCCGCGTCGCGCGCAATATTTAATCCGCGCCACCATAAATCGAGATGCAACAAATCTGCGTGGCCCGGACGTGACGTGAAGCGCGTCGTGCGCAAGTAAGCCCAACTCTCGCGCCCGCGCAGATTATCGGCCGCGTAATGCTCCGCATCGAAACTGCGACCGATGGGCGGGTTGCCCAACCACAGCGACATCTCGTCCCAGGCGCCCGGGGAAATATCGTATTGCAAAAATGCGCGCGCCGCCGATTGCATCACGGGACGGAAATCCGCGAACCGACAAATTGTCAGCGGCAAAATATATGCGCCATCGTTCGCGCCTAAATTGGGCACCCCGCCCGAGGCCGAGTCGAGCATTGAGGCCAGCCAGTGCGAAGCGCGCTGTAAATTTTTTCGGGCAGTGATGGAAAATATTTCACCGCGAAGAGGCGAAGGCCGCGAAGTTTTATGTGAGAGGCGAAGGCGACCTTCGCGTTCATCATTTGGCTTCGCGCTCTTCGTTTCTTCGCGGTAAAGAGACGTGGGGTTTTTCTGCAAGAATCGAACCCACAAAGCCAACTGCAACATCACGCGATGATAGTTCGTGCTGTGCTGACTGTATTCGCCGAAGTCGTCAATTTGTTTTTCGAGCGCGCGGTTGAACCATTTGCATCCCAGTGCCAGCCATTTTTTTGCGGAGGGATGCTCGGGCAAAACGGTCGCGGCGGTGATTAGTCCCGCCGCTTCGCTGAGCAGATGATTATTATTTTGCGAACGCGCATACATCAACGTGGGCGGAATGCGCTCGGCGTGTTGGGCGATGGCCTGGGCGAGGGCGCGTGTGCGCGGCTCGGTGGACGAATCCGCTTTTCGAAACAGCGACCCGGCAAAGGCGAGGGCAATGAGGCGCAGGGCAACCTCCTGGGCGGAGATCCAGTTCGGTCCGCGATGAGGCGGGTTGGTGGCGAGGAACGTCCCGAGTTGAGTCCAAAAAGATTCGGCGTATTTTTCGTCGCCGCTGAGGTGATAGGCGCGGGCGAGGACGGTGGCCCAGCCGAAGCGCGCCGGTTCCCAAATCATTTTGACGTCGCCGTCTATTTTTGCTTTTCCGGTTTCGTAATCCGTCCAGTGGACGAGGGAGGCTTTGGGCGTGAGTTGTAACGCAACGGGCGGCCCGCCGAAGAGACGCACTTGCCCGCCGACGATTTCATTCGCTTCGTTGAGCAGGGCGCGTTTGCCGTCGGCGCCGATGGTTTTGAGAATTGATTCTTTGGAGGGAAGTGACCCGTAATCAGTGATTAGTGACCAGTTGTCAGTTGTCAGTTTTTGCGGCGCGGCGCGGAAGAGGCCGAGGCGCAGGCCGAGTTTGTACAGCGTGTAGAGGCCGAGTTGTTCGAGGCCGAGGTCGCGCAGGGCTTTGAGGGGCAGGGGGAGAGGGGACAAGGGAGGTGAATGGTGAATAGTGAATAGAGAATAGTGAAGGGTGAGCGAGAGCTTTTTGGAATCCGCCAGCTTGCCAGCTTGCCAGCTTGCCAGCTTGCTGGCGGATTTTTGGGCGCAAAAATATTTACGCGCGACACGATGGTGTCGCGTTACGCTTCGGCTTCTTCGGCCACGCGGTTCACTTCGGCCATGCTGACGCCGCGCGCTTTTTCGAGTCGGGCGAAACGCGCAGAGAATTGGTCCATGGCGTAGTTGATGAAGTCTTCCTCCACCAATCCGAAGGGCACAACTTCATAAGCGGCGAACGCGTCGCCGATGACGCCGATGGCCGCGGGCAGCAAAGCGTTCATGTGCGTTTCGAGCGTATCCCATTCGTCTGGATTCTCAGCGACGAGACGCGAGAGCAAATAAATTCCGTAGGCGATGTGGCGCGACTCATCCTGTTTGAGTAAACCGATTCCTTTGCGCAGGCCGGGCATGATGTCGTTGCGTTCGAGCATTGTGTAAAAAGCATGATATCCGGTTTCGGCGAGCACGCCCTCCACGATCATGTTGTACGTCACTGCGGCGCGGATCTGCGCGGCGGGCGCTGAGTCTGCTGTCAGCGCGGAGAGAGCGGCGGGGAGCGCGTCGTAGAAGATGGCGCGGTAGTTGTCGGTGTGGTATTTGCTTAAGTCGGACCTCTCCCGCGGCCCCTGGTCTCGATACGGCGGCGGTTGAGTGGCGTTCTCTGCGTGTTGAATCCCGCCGCCTACTCGACCACCAACAGGAGAGGGGAGAATTTCATCGATGAAGCGGCGGAAGAAATCGGTGTGTTTGGCTTCTTCGTAGAGGAAACTCGTGAGGAACATTTCCTCTTCGAGGCGGCCTTCGCGGGCGATGACTTGAATCAGCGGAAGCAGATCGAGCGTGACGGCTTCTTCGCCGGCGACGAACATGGCCAGCAGACGCAGAATTAAATCCTGTTCGACGGCGCTCAGCGCGGCCCAATCGCGCCGGTCACGGGTTAGCTCAATCTCGGAGGGATTCCAAATCCCGAGGCGCTTCGCCTTTTCGTACAGGCGCATGGGGTGCGAGGCGCGGTCGAGGCCGCGCGTGGATGTGGCGAACGAGGTGCGAGTCATTGGCTCATCCAAAAATTTCTGTCACAGAGATCACTGAGAAAAACCGAGAAGCAAACTCAGAAAACTCGGTGTGCTCTGTGGCTAAAAGAATAAGGTAGTTCATTACGGCAACGGTTCGCCAACTTGCCCACTGCACGGCGCGCCCGGCTCGGGGTTTTGCGGACCCTCTTCAAAGTGGACGATGAACTCTGCGATGCGCGGGTCGGGCAGGGACTCGATGATGAGTTGCACACCCCAGGCGGTCAGGATTACGTCCGCCGTTTGATTCGGATACGGGCTGAGCAAAACGTAGCCATGCCCGCGCACGAGGCTTTGCAGTTCGGTCACTTGCGCGGCGCTGAGGTCGGGACGATACGTGAGCCAGACCGCGCCGTGTTCCATGGAGTGGAGCGCGTTGCCGGGTTCCACAGGTTGGTCGTAGATGCCGCAATTTTGCCAGACGGGATAGTGCTCGCCATATGCAGGCGGGATGCCGCCCTCGGGCACGGTCACCGTGTCGGTGTGGCCGCGATGGTCTTCGGGATTCGGAAAGGTCCGCGCGCCCTCGATGCTGGATTTGCTGGCGCAGGAGGAGAGCAGGATGAGCAGAATTATGGATGTTCGTGCGAGTGTGGTTTTCATGGGTACCTCGGTGGGTGGAGTGGGGGTATTTTAGTTGATTTGCGGGCTTTCCCAGTTGGAAAGTTTGAAGGTTGCAAGTTGAATGTTTAGTTTTCCCCCAATGGAAGTGGGCAAGAGGAAATGAAGATTCGAAAAACCGTCCACGAATATAACCACGAATTCACGAATGAGAGACTGCAATTCGAGTATTCGTGACCTATTCGTGGATGGTTACTTTCCCGAGTGGAGGTGGGTAAGAGTTATTCGGGGAGGGGCGGGGCTATGACAATACGAAAACCAATCCCATGTTCCCAGATGTCGATATAGAAATTCCGATAAGCGCAACGTACGTTTTTCATCGGATTGATAAATGAACCCCCGCGAAGTACACGAGAATCGGAAGAATTCTCATCCTCGCGACCATCATCAGCTTTATATGGGTATCTTTGTTTCAAACTATGTGTCCACTCCCAAACATTGCCCGCCATATCTGCACAACCATATGGAGAATCTCCATCGGGTGAATATAAACCTGCGGGTGTCGTCCCATGTTTGGCACTTTCTTCCGAATTGCATTTACTATTATCGGACTTGTTGCCCCAAGGGTATTCTCGTCCATCTGTGCCGCGCGCAGCTTTTTCCCATTCGGCTTCCGTTGGAAGACGCAAAATCAAGCCAGAGGGAAGTTCGCTTTGAACAAGATTATTTAACCACTCACAATATTCCAGTATCTCTTTCCATTTGGCATAAATAATAGGGTGATCTTTTTTCTTCCTCCAACCATCCACTGGATGTTTACTCTTTTTGTTTTTGATATACGAATCGTATTGTTCGTTCGTTAAAGGATACCTCGCCATCCAGTAATCGTAAGGAATATCGACACTGCGTTGTGGCTTTTCATCATCGTCACCGTTTTTACTCCCCATCAAAAACTTACCCGCAGGCACATGAACAAACTCCATACCGCCAAATATTTCTACTAAAAAACCATCAGGCGTATATTTTTTGGTAGTAGAAATTTGAGGAACTGGTAAAGGCTTTGGCTTTTCTACAATAGGTTTCTCTTCTTGAATTGCATTTTCTTTAACTTCTAGCGCGGGTGGAACAAAGCTCAAACCAAGCGAATCGGCGCGTCTTTTTAAACTAACCAGTAATCTGTTGAGTGCGCGGTCTCGCTGACCCTCAAAATAATCCGCGTATTGCCATGCGCGCAATCTGCGCGGCGGCTCGCAGTCTTCCAAACGCACGGGCATAATGTACAAAGTACCTTCGGGTTTGTAATCTGCGAAGTCCAACACAATCCTGAGTTCGCGTTGAATGTAGCCTTCTTTGGTAATGGATCCCTTGGAAAGGCAGACGATGATCGCGTCGGCGGCTTCGACGGCTTTTTCGATTTCCATGTTCCAGTCCGCGCCGGGGAAGATTTCTTCCTCGTCCAGCCAGGGTTGAATCCACGGCTCGGCGCGCAGTTTTTGATACAACTCGCGCACAGCGGGTTTGTCATTGGAGGAGTGGCACAGGAAGACGCGGAGGGGACGATTGGTGGTCATAAGTTTACCCCGGATGGGATTTGCGAATTATAACCGCGGTCTCGATACGGCGGCGATAGAGTGGGTTGGAAGATAGTGTCGAATCCCGCCGCCTACCCTGCGATAAACTCAGGGCATCGCTCGACCACCGTCACGCGATTGAAATTGTGCCGTTACTTCGAATCGACTCCACCGCCGCGAACGCCGATTTTATCGCGGACAACTCGTCCCCTTCGGGCGGCAGGGTTTGTCGTTGGAGGAGCCCTAAAGGGTAGTATGGCAGAGGAAGACGCGCAGAGGTCTCATGGGAAAGGATGAAAGAGGAAAGATGAAGGTGGGTTGTTTCCCCGCAGATTATAACTTTGAAATCAGCCGCGCAGGCGCACTTTGCCGATTTCAACAATGGCCAGATGGTGCATAAGATTCTCCCCAACTTCGCGAACGGCGTTCAAAACTTCGCGATTGAAGACATTTATTGGCTCACTGTCTGGGACTCTTACAACAAGGATTCCGTGATTTTCCGAGGGAGGAAATTTTAAGATATTCGAGAAGTCCATGTCACAGGTGATCAGCAGGCGGTTTTCGCTTTGAGCATACTCGAAAACTTTGTCATCTCTTTTGCCCTACAAACCCGCCTCATGTATGTTCATAACATCAAAACCCGCGTCACGGAGAACGCGGGTCGTTGAACGGGGAACATCTTCATCAATCAGAAAGCGCAGGATTACGCTGTCGCCCATATCTGTTCCTCAGATAGACGAATGGCCGCATAATGCAGGGCGTTGTAAACATCCGCCTCGCTGAGGCCATATTCCTCGGCCACATTTTTGATGCTTATTCCAGAAGCAACGCGCGCGACGATTGTATCCGCTGGCACGCGAGTCCCTTTAATAACGGGTTTGCCAAAGCGGACGGACGGGTCAACGGTAATTCCTAAAGCAAGTTCAACCATTTTTACCTCTTGCAGGTATCATACTTCCGAGAAGATTAGATGTCAATTGACTGATTACTCCGCATCGACTCCACCACCGCAAACGTGGACTTGGTGACGCGCAGTTTTTGGGACAACTCGTCCCCTTCGGGCGGCAGGGTTTGTCATTGGAGGAGCCCTAAAGGGTAGTATGGCACAGGAAGACGCGCAGAGGTCTCATGGGAAAAGATGAAAGATAAAAGATGAGGGATGAAAAAAATCCCCACAAATAGGTGAGGATTGAAAGGTTAAACGGTTTCTAATTGAACAATATTCAGCATGTCCGGTTTGACGCGCGTGCTCAGGGCGAGAATTTCGACGCCGACGACGCGGTTATTTTTGTCGAAGTCCAAAATCACGCCGGGCTGAACTTCTTTCGATTCGAAGATTTCGCTCTCGTCGAGACGCAAATAGAGCGCGTCATTTTCCTTATCCACTTTTAGTTTTATTTCTTGCTCCTTCAATTAACTTTAGTTTCTTGCACGACCATCCTCTCTGCTCAGGAGACGAAACATCTTGACCTTTAAGGGATGTGCCATTAACTCATCAAGATAATTAATCGCCTTCGCTTTTGTGCCCTCAGAGAGCAAGATGACGCTTAAGTTATCTTGCTTGAACTGCCCTTGATATTGTTTGGACACTTCGCTGACGCCGTTTTTGATTTTGGTCTTAAATTGCGCTGTTTCCATATTGCGCCTCCATTTCAATTGTACAACTTTACTGGAGCGCTCAATCATTCCTAAACTGCAAACAATAATGATGGAAGGTATTGCTCACCCACGCGGAGCCAAGCCCGTACGGCGCGAGGGGTTGGTTATCCTGCATCCAAATTTTTTCGTCTTTCAGCGTGTACGTCTTACCGAGTTCGCGGCCCAGATCCCAGGCGAGGGGATAGATTTTCCCGCCCTTCTTGATGTTCTTGACGATGATCGTCAGATAGGCTTTCTCGCGCAATAGTGGTTTTAGCCCCACATAAATTTCGACAAGTTTGGCGAGGAAGAAATCGTAATCATCCATGTTGCCGAGGTCGTTGGGGTCGTCAGAGTAGAACACGTCCAATGCGGGCGCGGCGCGGCGTTTCTTTTGCGTGTCGGAGCCTTTGGCGCGCAGCATGTCCCAGTAGGGAGGCGAGGTCAAAACATAGTCGAAGGTCGGAAGTCCAAGGTCAGATGCGCGCAATGCGTCAGCGTTGATGACGTTCGACGTTAGACCTTCGACCTTCGACCCCAACAGCGCGCGTTCGTCGGCGATAATTTTTTGGGCGATCTCGGCGTATTTGGGATTCAGTTCAATGCCAAAAGAGTTGCGACCCGCCCTGAGCGCGGCCACGAGCGTGGAGCCAGTGCCCGCCATCGGGTCGAGTACATTTTGTCCCTGCTTGGTGAAAAATTCGATAAATTCCTGCGCCATCGTCTCAGGGAATTTCGCGGGGTGCACCAGCACTCCCTTTTTGCGCGGCGGCGGATTGTGGATGAACCACGATTTCTGAAATTTAAGCCAGGACTTGGGGTCCATGTCGTTGAGTTTGTTGAGGGGCATGCGCGGATTATAACGGGTTGTGATTCAAATTCAATCCGCAGATTACTCAGATCGTAAATTATGCAAAGTCTTTTTTGCCACGGATTTCACCGATTTTCACGGATTAATTAAAAATCCGTGCGAATTCGTGAAATCCGTGGCTAAGGATTTTCTTGCAGATTCGATTAAGGAACGATCACCGGCGTGCCCACAGGCTGTACCACGCGCAGGTGATACACCAGCAAATCGCTGAACGAAATCGTCATTGGCGTTTTCCCCACAGCGTGCACAAAAAAACCAATCGTGCCAGATTGCAAATTTGGATCACGCACACTGAATTGAAAATGCCCATTTAAGAAAATGCGGATTTCATCCCCCGCCGCCCACACGCCGATGACCACTGACGAGGGAGCTCCGCGTGGCGCGTCAGCGGTCACACGCCGCTCTTGAAGCGGGTTGCGCTCCCCGCCGCTGATTCTATCGAGGCGCATTTTGCCGTCACACGTCAGCGAAAAGCGATAATACGTCACCGGAATGGCGCGGACTAGAATCCCATACTCGTCCGCGCCGACGCACAGGTTGAGGTGCGCGGTCACCTCAGCGTAGAAATCGGCGAGCACCAGACTTTTGTTCAGGCTGATTAAGTACACACCCGGCGCGGCGGAGAGTGTCAGACTTTGGTTGAAGAGCGCGGCATTGCCGTCGTCCGATTCGAAAATGTCCCAATCGCTGTTGTCGCGGAACATGTCGGCGGCGAAGACCTCGCCGATGCCCGCACGCTCATTGGGCGTGGCTGTGGTGGTGGTCAGCGGCCTGGGCGTGGGAGTCTCTGTTGGCGGGAACCAAACAGTGGTCGGGGAAAGAAGCGGGGTTGGGGTGGGCGGGCGCGGAGTCGCCGTGCCGAGAGTCCCGCCGCCGAGGGCAGAGCAGGAGGTCAGGAAAAAAGTCAAAAGAATTAATCTGAACCTGTCTTTGCGAGCAGGGTATTCCCGACGAAGCAATCCCCTTGCGCGAGGAGATTGCTTCGTCGCCGACATACGGCTCCTCGCAATGACAGAGAAGAAATATTTCATCGCGAGTATTGTACAATAAGCCCATCAAAAATCGAGGAGCAAACATGACACAATCATCGGTGCTGGTGACGGGTGCGTGCGGTGAAATTGGACAGGCCCTGGTGCAGGCCCTGGCGGCGCGTGGCGCGCGAGTGGTCACTGCAGATTTGGCGCCTCTGCCAGAATCGATTCGCGCCCTCCCCGTCGAACATTTGCAGGGAGATTTGGTGAATCGCGTCAAACAATTTTATGATTACGATTTCGACATCATCTATCATCTGGCCGCATCGCTTTCAGCGAAGGCCGAGATCGCCTCTGAGGAGGCGCACCGCATTAACGTGGAAGGCACCATGCAGTTGCTGATGATGTCTGCCTATCGCGCCGAAAAATATTCCAAGCCAATAAAATTTATTTTCCCGAGTTCCATCGCCGCTTATGGGATGCCGAACATCACGGCGAAGAAAAATGCAGGCCGCGTGAAAGAAGATGACTGGAACACGCCGCATACGATGTATGGATGCAATAAATTATATTGCGAGAAGTTGGGAATTTACTACGGACAGTTTTTCGGCCAAAAACATTTAGACGCCAACCCGCCGTTCATGCCAGACTTTCGCGCGATTCGCTTCCCGGGCCTGATCTCCGCCTTCACCGTTCCGAGCGGCGGCACCAGCGACTATGGCCCCGAGATGCTGCACGCCGCGGCGCAGGGCAAACCCTATGCGTGCTTCGTGCGCGGCGACACGAAAATTTCGTTCATGGCCATGCCCGATGCGATCAAAGCCCTGCTCATGTTAACTGACGCACCGCGCGAAAAACTTTCGCGACAAGTCTATAACATCGCCGCCTTCGCCCCCAGCGCGGACGAGTTCCGCGCGCGAGCGCTGAAAGCCTTCCCGAACGCCGACATCACCTTCGCGCCGAATCCGCGCCGCCAGGGCATCGTCGACTCGTGGCCCGAGGACGTGGACGACTCGTCCGCCCGCGCCGATTGGGGCTGGAAGCCGGATTATGATGAGGATAAATTCTTCGACGAATATTTTTTGCCAGAGATAAGAAGAAAATATGAAATATGAAGGATGAAGGATGAAATATGAAATATGAAAGATGAAAGATGAATCTGGCTCTGCGAAAACAATTCCTGGCGCATGGTTGGTGGCTGGTGATGGAATTGTCTTGTTGATTCTCACCGTGATTGGATTCGCCACACATCGTGAAACTGGCGTGTCTTTCCTGCCGCGCATAGCCGCCACGTGGATTCCGCTTCTCGTGGGCTGGTTCGTCCTTGCGCCCGCGCTGGGACTCTTTTCTGCGCCGCGCCCGTTGCAGTTGTGGCGGGTTGCCATCGGCGGACTCTTTGCCGCGCAACTGGCCGTGGTGCTCCGCGGAATAATTTTGCACGCGCCGGTCATGCCCATCTTCGGGCTGGTGCTCGGCGGGACGTCCGCTTTGGGGATGTCGGTGTGGAGGATGATTGCTGGGCGGCTGGCGAGATAAAAAAAGTGACAGTCACTTTTAAAGTGACTGTCACTTTGTGCGCCTGTGAATGAACGATTAACTTTTTAATGCCGCGTCCACATCGTCGAGGTGTTCGTTGCGGTGCAGGGCGCGCACGACCCAGCGTTTGTTGTATTCATAAATTTCTTCAAGCAGGGCTGAATTGCATTTTTCGAGTCGCCGATCAAGTTCTTCAGAAGTTTCAATGGCGAGACGCGCCGCTTCTTGCGCAGGGACGGCGGCCCACAGCGGCAGGGAGATGTCGTTGACGAAGACATCCACCTCCGCGGGGGCGAAGCGGCCCTCCTGCTCGCTGACGTCCAACGTGTGTAGGACGCGGCGATCCCAGAAGGCGAGATGGACGAGGGCGATGGACACCGTCCAATGTTCGCCGACGGGGCGCGAATAGTCAGTGTCGCTTAAACCCGCCACGAGCGCGCGGAGGCGGGCGGTGGAGGCGCGATTCTTTTCAGCGTAGGTTAAGTCGAGGGGCATGTTGAGTCTCCTGATGTTTAAAGCATTTTACCGCGAAGAGCGCAAAGTTTAATAGAAAAACGCGAAGGGCGTCCTTCGCGTTTCTTGGATTACCTGCGCGCGGTTTATCTGCTACGCGATAAATAAAATCTTATGGCGCGGCGGGTGTGATGTGCGTGGACTGAAGAATAATCGTGATGATTGTTGGGTCGCTTAAATAATTGCCGACCATGAGTGCCTGCACTGACACGGTTAATTCACCGGGAACAAATTTGGCGTGAGCAGGGCTTCCTTCAAGGATCGCGTACGTTCCGCCTGCATCTAGCCCGAAATTGTCGCGTAAATTATCCCAAACGATAATTCCATTTTGGGAAAATGTCCATTGATACCCCTGCGTGCCGACGATGTCTGTCACTTTGAAAACATAGGCTCCCTCGAAGTCCAGCACTTGTCCATTGACGGGATATTCGAATGTGAATTGAAAACCGGCAGGCAACAATGTCTGCGTAGCGAATGGTTTCAGGTGGGCGGGCAGGAAGTGAAGCGAGTTGACGATGGTGTTGTAAAGATTAACCAGCGATGCGTGGTTCGTGTCCCAGGGTGTGAAAGCCAGCGCGTACAGCAGGTCGTTATGTATGATCACCACCTTGCGCACAGTGTCCTGCCCGGGGAGACCATCCATCAGGACTGCCGGC
>VFKQ01000297.1 GCA_009885445.1 Anaerolineaceae bacterium
AATGGGCCGACATGATGGACCGCGACATCTCGCGCACCACACTCGAATCATTCTTCGCCAGCATCGGCTCATTGCGCCGCACCGACCTGCGCCCCAGCCTCTATCAAGTCAACGCGCCCGTGCTGGGCATGTATGGCGACAAGGATATCGTGGTGCATCCTAAACAATGGAAGCCTCTGCAAGAAGGCGCGCCCAACGCGCGCATTGAGCTTTTCCCGCAGGCCGGTCACTTCATCATGCTGGATGAACCCGAATCATTTGCGGAAAAACTTAAGTCCTTTCTCGACGAAGAAATTCCCGCCCCGCCACTCCCCACCATCGAGAACCTGACCCTATGAATTCAGACCCCAGCGGATTCTTCATATCGAACCGAATGGGGCGCATCCTACTACAAGCGACGCACGAAACCATCGGGGACACACCCCTGCGCTCCGTGCCGGACTTTGTGCGGCTTGCCCTCCCCAGCGACTCACTCCCCCCGAGCGACGGGCAACGCGCCTTCTCATTTGAAACCGTCAGCCAATTGCACAGCGCGCTCGAAAACGTCTACGGCCAGCAAAGCGGGCGAGGCCTGGCCCTGCTCATCGGGCGCGCCTGCTTCAAATATGGCATGCGTCAACTCAGCGAACCGCTCGGTTTTGACCACACAGATTTTCGTCTACTCCCCCATGTGCGCAAACTGCAAACCGCCGCGCAAGCGGCCACAAATCTGCTCCGCGCTGAAAGCGACGTGCTCATCCACATGGAAAAGCGCGATGGCAAATTGCTCTGCCATGTCGAGCGCTGTCCGCTCTGCCACCAACGCACCAGCGACTCGCCCGCCTGTCATCTCGTTGTAGGACTGTTACAGGAATCATTCGGCTGGTTGAGCGGTGGTAAGATATTTAATATCAAAGAAACGCTGTGCATTGCGCGCGGCGAACCCACCTGCACATTTGAAATTGACCTGAACCCGATCACTTAAAAACCATCCATGCTTAAAGTCATCTTGCCCACCAACCAACGCATTCCGCCATTCAACGAACCCGCCCGCGACCTACGCATTCAAAACCAGCCGTTGTGGCTGTGGCAACGCAATATGCTCGCGCCCTACGTGACTCGCGAGCTAGAGTTAACTCCGCAAGACTCGATGCCACGCACCCGCGAAGCCACCATTGTGCATCGTAATAATTTATTTTTCAACGAGCCTTACATTGAAGCCTTCATCAGTCAGGCCCAAAAACGCGGACGCGCCTGCCGCGCCGCCTTTTCGGCAGATGACCCAGCCTTCCGCGAGCACGCCCTGCCCCTCTCCAGCTCCTACACCCCGGCGGGTAGCATCTATCTCGCGGACTTATGGTATTACCCTCACGGCCCGGTGGCAGATGCCGAGCCGCTGGTCATAGATTTGCAATCGAAAGAAGTTGGCTATTACCATGTGCCCACCTACATGGCCGACCAAAGCGGCGACTTGATCTTTCAAGTGCCGCACCGCTCTCTGCTGGCCATCGATTCGTGGATTCATATTTTCATCGCCGATATCGTATTTGGCCTGTTCGGGCGCGGATTGCGCTTTGAAACGCGCCTGAATAACGAGCTGGGTTATAAATTAAAAATCCTGGGCAAGGCTTTGTATGAAGGCCGGCAAATATTGCAATGCTCCGAGTTGGTGACGGTCGGCAAAAATTGTATCATTGACCCGAGCGCCGTCATCCACGGCCCGACGACCATCGGCGACAACGTCACCATTAACGCGGGCGCCGTCATTGAGAATTGCATCATCGGCAACAATGTGAACATCTCGCAGGATGTGCAACTCATGCTCTCAGTTGTGGGCGACGGGGCCTTTCTGCCCTTCCGCACCGCGCTGTTTATGACCACCGTGATGGAAAATTCCATGATCGCGCAAAACACCTGCTTGCAAATGTGTGTGGTGGGCCGCAACACCTTCATTGGAGCCGGAAACACATTCACAGATTATAATTTGATCCCCGCACCCATCCGCGCCCTGGACGGGCGACACGAATTGAGCGCCTCAAACCGCCCGGTCATTGGCGGATGCGTGGGCCACAATTGTCGTCTCGGCTCGGGCCTGATCATTTACCCGGCGCGCACCATCGAGTCAGATGTCGTCTTGGTGGCCTCGTCCGAGCGGCGCGTGATTGACCGCGATATCCATTACGAAGAAAGCGACCACCACCGCTTAAAGACTGCCAGCTTGCATCGCCGCTTGTACCCGCGCGGCGACGAATCAAGCGGCGCGGAGGTGGAATCCTGGTAGGTTCATGGACTCCTTTGCCTTTATCATTCATCCGATCAGCGTTAAGAGAGATGTCAGCCGCAAGTTCCCATTTTTGGGGCGCATCTTAAGCGAGCGCCAGATCGAATTTTTTTCGCAGTACTTCCCCCCTGTTTATTTATCTGAAATTGAAGGCATCACCTCGGCCGCCACTGGGCGCGAGGTGAAAGGCTGGCTGATTGCCTGCCCCTTTACGCCACGCCAAATGGTGGAGTTGCCCGAAGGGCGCGTCTATCGTAAGATTATCCAAAGCGGAGAAATGGCCGAGCGCCTCGGCGCACAAATTTTGGGCCTGGGCGCGTTCACCTCGGTGGTGGGTGACGCTGGCATGACGATTGCACAAGCACTCAAGATACCCGTCACCACTGGCGATTCGTATACAGTGGCGATGGCCGTGCAAGCGATTCGTGATGCGGCGCAGGTGATGGAGATTCCACTTGAGTCTGCGACGGCGGCGGTGGTGGGCGCGACCGGCGCAATCGGCAGTGTATGCGCCGAACTGCTGGCTGAAGAGGTGGGCCATTTGATCTTGATCGGCCAAAGGGAGAATCGGCTGGAGGAACTGCACACCCGCCTGCGGGCGCGGGCACGAGGCGAGGTATCGATGAGCACGGACATGTCCAAATTGTCAAGTGCGCAGTTGATTCTGACGGTGACCAGCGCGCTACATGACGTAATTCGGCCAGAGCATTTGCAGGCGGGGAGCGTCGTCTGTGATGTGGCCCGCCCCCGTGACGTTTCTGCAATGGTCGCCGCGGCAAGAAATGATATATTAGTGATTGATGGCGGAATGGTGGACGTGCCAGGCCGCGTTGATTTCCACTTTAATTTTGGTTTCCCGCCCGGCAAGGCTTATGCCTGCATGGCTGAGACGATTGCCCTGGCGCTCGAAGGCCGTTTTGAAGATTACACGCTGGGCAAACAAATTACGCGCGAACGTGTTGATGAAATTACATCCATTGCGCACAAGCACGGATTTCGCATGAGCGGATTCCGTTCTTTTGAAAAAGAAGTCACACAAGAACATATCTCTGCCGTGCGCGCAAATGCAAAGCGCGCGAGGCGCAACTAATTTCGGAGGCTGGTATGGGAAAACCAAGATTGTTGGTCGTTGAAGACGATGCCGATATCGCCAACATGCTCAAGATTTATTTCAGCGGCATGGAGTATGAGGTGGATGTTGCATCGCGTGGCAGTGCGGCGTTGGAAAAGACGCGCTCTGTCTTGCCGCATTTAATCGTGCTAGATATCATGTTGCCAGATATTGACGGCTATGAGGTCTGTCGCGCTCTGCGCACCAACACGCGCACCAGCCATATCCCGGTCATCTTTTTAACGCAGAAGGATGAACGCAGTGACAAACTGCAGGGCCTTGAGTTGGGCGCGGATGATTACATTACCAAGCCCTTCGATATTGAGGAACTTAAACTGCGCGTGCAGGGGGCGATCCGCCGCTCTGAGCGCGAGAGTCTCACCGATCCGCGCTCAGGACTTCCCGCCGGGCGGCTGATCGAGGAGCAGTTGCGCCGCATCATCCGCCAGGACGATTGGTCGCTGATTGACATGCGCGTGAGTAATTTTGACGGCTTCCGCGATGTGTATGGCTTTGTGGCTGGCGATGATGTATTGCGCTTTACTGCGATGTTGCTCAACGAAGTGGTGGACGGAATGGGCACCACAAAAGATTTCATTGGTCACGCGGGCGGCGATAATTTTATTTTGATCACCAACTACGAAAGAGCCGACGCAATCCGCGACAAGATTAAGGCGCGCTTCGCCGAGGAAGTGCAGACGCACTATAACTTCATGGATCGCCAGCAGGGGTACATCCTCGTGCCCAAAGGCGACAGCGCTCCCGTAAAGACTGGCTTTATGACTCTGTCCACTGGTAGCATTTCTCCGAAACAACAATCATTTGCCGATATTCGCGAGATTACCGAAATGGCGGCGGAGGCCCGACGCCTGGACGCGGCCGCAACCGCTTAATGATGGAGTCAGGCGCGGCATGTTTCCCAATCTAGGTCTCGGCCCGGGACTCCTAATATCCAGCTTTGTAGTGATCATGCTGGTGTTCGGATTCACACGCTTTGCGCGGCGCAAGCCGGCCCAAGGCGCTGTGTTTCCGCCGCCCTTCCCCGAGTTTACATCTCAATCGAATGATGGCGTGGTCATCGTCCAGCCCGGCGGGCGCGTGGAATATGTCAACGCGCTGGCGCGTGAATGGTTTGGCATGAACGCCACCGAGACTCCAGACCTGGAGCGGCTGACGCGGCGCACCCGTCCCGCCGAGGATTTTCTGGACTTGTGCGTAAGCGAGGGACAGAAAAGATTTTCGGTGAATGGCCGCCTGACCGAGGCGACCTCCTATCGCATCCCCGGCTACAACCCGCTGACATTGATCTCCCTGCGCCCGTTGAGCATGGCCCTAGATGTCGGGCAAACGGATGAGCAGGTCCAGTTTTCATCGTCCTTCCTGAATGTCATTGCAGACTTTAGCAAAAGTGTCAGTGCCAGCCTGGGATTAAATACCACCCTGCTGGCTATTTTTCAAAATGTCGGACGGCTGATTCCCGCCGATATGTTTGAAATCAAGGTGCAGGATCCAAAATTACAATCCCTGAATATATATAAATATGATGAAAGCGGACCCGTGGCGCAAGCCGTGCGCGTCAGCGCCTCGCAGTTTGGCGCGCTTTCGCAAACCGTGATAACCAGCCAGCAACCGCTTTTTGCTCCGCACGGAAAACTTCCCGGGCAGACTGCGCAACTCGCTGGCCTGGTGAAGGCCTATGTGGGCGTACCCCTGCTCGCAGAGGCGCAGTTTGTCGGCACACTCGAAATGGGTCAGATCAGCGCCAGTAACTTCACCCAGCAAACGTTGGACCTGTTGCAATTGTTGGCCGGACAATCTGCCGTTGCCATTCGTAACGCCCTCGAATTTGAAGCCACTCAGGAGCGCGCCGCAGAGCTGGGCGGCCTGGCCCGTCTGTCGCTGGCCGCTGGCGCCATTCAAGATCCAAAAGAACTTTTCTCGCGCCTGGTAGAAACAATCTTCCCGCTGTTTGAAATTGACATTGTGGGCTTTCTGCTCTACGACGCCACAGACCATACGCTGGCCGCGCAAATTCCTTTTCACGGCCTGCCGTCTAATGTGGTCTCGGTCTATCGTTCGTTCATTCAACCCGAAAGCCCTGCTGAACAAATTCTGCTCGGTCAGCAAGCCATCATCAGCCGCGATGCGCCACGCGAAGCGAGCTTGCGTGAACTCGGCCTGCACGAAATCGCCCAACTAGCCAGCATCCGCGACGCGGCTTTCATTCCCATGCTCTCGGGCGGACGCCTGGTTGGATACCTGCAACTCTCGAATCATAGCAAGGGCTCGACCGAATTCAGCGCCGACGAATTACGCCTGGCCAAAATTATCGCCAGTCAGGCCGCGACCATTATTGATAACTCAGTACTGGTGCAACAGGCGCGTCAACGTGGACAGCGCTCAGAGTCTTTGCGGCGCATTGCCAACCTGGTGGCCTCCTCGGCCACGCTGGATGAAATCCTGCATTATTCAATGCAGGAACTCAGCAAACTGCTCAACACAGATACCGCCTCCATTTATTTACTTCACACGCAAACCAACCAGTTGAGCCTGCACAGCGAATCCGCTTCAGGTCTGCGACCCGAAACGCTGAAAAGCGTGGCGCACCTGGATGTCACTGAAAGCGAGTACAGACTCACCACGGTCTCAGGCACCCAACGTCCGTTCCTCTCGGGCCGCCTGAGCGCAGATGAACGCGTCTCGGCGGCGTATCGCTCCATCGTGGAGGCCATGCGCATCGAGTCGGTCATCATCGTGCCGTTGATCGCCCGTGAGCGCAGTGTGGGCGAACTTCTGCTGGGCAGTCGCAATACCGACTTCTTCAACTCTCTCGATCTACAAATCCTCTCCACTGCGGCGGGACTGCTGGCCGCCGCGGTGGAGGGCGCCGCCCTGCTCAATCAAACAGATGAAACCCTGCGCCGACGCGTGGAGCAATTGACCGCCATCACGCACGTCACACGCGAACTCAACAACACCGCAGACATCGGCCAACTACTCGACACAATCTACGAGCAGAGCCTGCAAATCACACATGCCGACTGCGGCTCGCTCCTGCTCTTTGACCCGGCCTCCGACCCGCTCGATCCACGCGTGACCGTTCGGCTGGGTTGCCAGGTCGAGGAGCCTTTATCCGCGCTGACACGTCAGGTGGTGGCCAGCAAGAAGCCCTTGCTGATCACCGATTTCAGCAACAACCTCACGCCCGCGCCGCACGCAGACGTAAACTCGGCCATGGTCGCGCCCATTCTACACAACGAAAAATTGCTAGGCATTATTAACCTACATTCCTTCCAGCCCAACTTCTTCGAGCAGACCAGCCTAGACAGCCTGCAAACTCTGGCTATACAAACTGCGCTGGCCATCGGCAACACTCAGCGCTATCAAGAACAGCGCGCCGCCGCTGACCAGCTTCAACGCCGCACCACGGCGCTCTCGCACCTTGCCGACATCACCACTTCACTCGATCATCGCGAACCGCTTGAAAAGTCGCTACGTTCCATTGCCACTTCCATTCAAGAGGCCACCCCCTTTCAAGTGGCGCTAATCAGCGTCTACGAACCCGACACGGGCCTGCTCCGCCGCGTGGCCGGCGCGGGACTTCCACAAGACACAATGGAAGAGTTACTCAGCCGCAAACAACCTCTGCTTAGTTTGCAACAACTGATGCGGCCTGAATTCAAATATGGGCGCACCTACTTTATCCCCAGCGATCAAACTCCAGTGATTCCAGCCGACGTGCACTCCATCATCCCCGAAACAGTGACCAATCTGGCCCCTTCGCCCAACTCTTGGAATCAAGACGACATCATGCTCGTCTTGCTCGAGGACGCCAACGCCAACCCCATCGGCCTGATCAGTCTCGATGCGCCGGCAGACGCTATGCGCCCTGACCAACCCAGCCTCGAAACCATTGAGATCTTTGCCTCACAAGCGGCTGTAGCCATCGTCAACCATCATCAATTTACTGAAATGCGCGGGCGCATCGAATCGCTTTCAGCAGGCTTGCAACGACAACAACGTCTGCTCTCCGTCACGCAAAATGACCTGCCCATCCTTTTGCGCAAGGACCTGGAACAGACCATTTCTGTACACGACCTTGAACGCCGCGCCCAACGCATCCGCGCCGGGTTAGCCATCACCGAAACCGTCAGTCGTCAATTAGATACCCCCTCCGCCCTGCTGGCCCTCGGGCGTGAAGTGCTGACCCAATTGGGCATGTCCATCGCCATGATCGCCGAAGATGCCCCCGATGGCCCGCGCCTTCTGCATGTATTGGGCAGTGTGCCGCGCGCCACCAACCCCGAGGCCCTCTTTGGTCAACGCAATCCCCTGCGCACCTGCCTGCAAACCGGCGAACCCATCATCGTGGTCAACCTCGACGAAAATGATGAATGGCGCGACTCGGCGCTAATCACATCCTTGCGCGCCAAATCGCTCATCTGCCTGCCCATCAACATTGGCGAGCGCACCGTGGCCGGCATGTTGGCCATCTCCACCGAACCCATCCCCAGCCTCACCAGCGAAGACCGTCAGGTCTATCTGCAAATCGCGCGCCAGGCCTCGGTGGTTTTGCAAAATATTTCCCTGCTCAACGAAACCCGCCGCCGCCTTCAAGAAGTAAATCTCCTACTCGACTTCAGCCGCGAACTGAGCGGACTGAACCCCGATCACATGGTCAACTCTTTGCTCGAAAGCTCACGGCGCGTCCTGCCCGCCGCCCATGCTGGCGCAGTCTTGCTCTGGGACAGCCAACTCTTGCGCCTCGTGCCGCGCGCAGTCTCCGGTTATGCCGACAACGAAGGCATGAAAACCATCACCTTCACCCCCGGCGAAAGCCTGCCCGGCATCGTCTACGCCAGCGGAAAACCCCGCCGCGTAGACGAAGTAAACTTCACCCGCGACTATCCCCTCAGCGCCGAAGGGCTGATGATCTACCGCCAATCCACCGGCGGACGGTTGCCAGTCTCAAGCCTGCTCGTGCCCATTTTGGCCGGCGACCAAAACCTGGGCGTGCTGGTGTTAGACAACTTCAACACCCCCGCGGCCTTCAAACAAGATGATGAAACCCTGCTCACCTCGCTCGCGCAACAAGTGGCCCTCTCGCTCGAAAATGTGCGCCTCGCGCAAGCCACACAAGTCCGCGCCAGTCAATTGGAGGCGCTCACCAACGTGGCCACCACCATTAGCTCCAGCCTGCAAAGCCGCGAGCTAATCACCTCGTTGCTCGATCAAATGGTCAACATCCTGCCCTACGACACAGCCACCCTCTGGCTTCGTGAAAAAGAACAACTAACCGTAGCCGCCGCGCGCGGCTTCCCCGATACTGAGCACCGCCTCGGCCTCAACGTAAAAGTGGCCGACAGCACCCTCTTCAAACAAATGATTCGCACCGGCCAGACCATCTCGGTGGCCGACGTGCGCGAAGATGCGCGCTTCCCCAGCCTCGAAGCCCCGCGCCTTTCATGGATGGGCATTCCCCTCGTTGCCAAAGGCGAAGTGATCGGCCTGATCGCCCTAGAAAAATGGCAAGCCAGCTTTTATACCCGCGAACACATTCAAGTGGGCACCACCTTTTCCAGCCAAGCGGCGGTGGCCCTTGAAAATGCAAGACTATTTGAAGAAAGCCTCGGACGCGCCTCCGAACTGGATCAGCGCTCACAACGCCTGGCCCTGCTCAACCGCTTCTCATCCGCCCTAAGCGGGTTGCTCGACCTGGACAAGATCCTCGAGCTGACGGCGGAAGAACTGCTGACCGCCATGAGCGCACAGCGCATTTCGCTGGTGGCCTTCGAGCGCGGACAGACCCGCCTCAAACTAGTATTGCCTCGCACACGCCGACCCGCCCCACGGTCCGTGCCCGATGCGCCCATCTTCGCCCGCCTGCGCGATTCGCAGGGAGTCTTCACCAGCGAGAACGTCGCCAACGAGGCCGAACTTCGTCCTCTGCTTGAATTTTTGGGCGCAGACACCGAGCGACTCATGATTCTATCGATGGGCACCAGCGAGGCGCGTTTCCTCCTGCTCATTCACGCCGACAGTAATACGCGCTTTGGCACGAATGAAATCGAATTGGCGCGCACCGTGGGCAACCAGGCTTCCATCGCGCTGGAAAATGCGCGCCTGTATCAGGCCACTTTGCAAACTGCCGAGCGCCTGACCGTACTTAACAAAGCCAGTAGTGAAATCAGCTCAAGCCTGGATGCCGAGGAGATCTACGCATATGTTCACCGCGCCGCACAACGCCTGATGCCCGTTGAATCATTTGTGATCGCGTTGTTGAATAAAGAAAAGCAGGAAATCGAAGGCGTCTATCTGGTGGACGGTGAGACGCGCTCGCCCATGCAACGCATCGCACTGGGTCAGGGCTTGAGCGGACGCATCATTGCCTCGGGTGAGCCTTTTATTCTGCACGAATCTGCACAGGCCGATTCGCTGGGCGGCGTCACGTATGGCAATCAGGGTACGCCACAATCCATCCTGGCTGTGCCGATGATGCTGGGCAACGAAACCATCGGTATGCTCTCTGCGCAAAGTTACCAGCCAAATATGTACACCAATGACGATGCGCAAATTCTGAGTACACTCGCCAACCAGGCCATCGTGGCCATTCAGAACGCGCGCCTGTTTGCCGAAACGCAACGCCTGGCCGAGGAACTCGAACAGCGCGTGGTGGAGCGCACCGCGCAACTCCAGCGCGAACAACAAAATACTGAAACCCTCCTGCGCATTCTCACCGAAGTCTCTTCGAGCCTCGACCTCGACCGCGCCCTCAACCGCACGCTGGCGCTACTTAACGAAGCGATTAGCGCCGAGCAAGGCACGATCATGTTGCTTAACGCTGAAGATTACATGTTGCACTACCGCGCTGGCTATGGCTACCTCTCGAGCCAGGCCATTACAGAAAGTCGCAACACCACTTTGCGCGTCGGCGAAGGGCTGGCCGGCTGGGTGGTGGAGAACCGACAGGCCGTGCTTATTGAAGACTTGCATCAAGACCCGCGCTGGGTGCGCAACACGGCCAGCTCGCGCGAGCATCGTAGCAGTATTGTGGCCCCGCTCCTCGTCGGCGAGGATGTTATCGGCGTGTTGATGGTCTTCCATCGCCGTGTGGGCAACTTCAACCCCGAAGTATTGACTTTGGTGCGCGCCATCGCCAATCAGGTGGCCGTGGCCATCAACAATGCCCATCTTTATGAATTGATTCGCGATCAGGCTGAGCGCCTCGGCACCATGCTGCGCAAGGAACAGGAAGAAGCCAGCCGCTCACAAGCCATCCTCGAAGCCGTAGCCGATGGTGTGCTGGTGACCAGCGCCAACAACAACATCACCTTCCTCAACAGCTCAGCCGAGAACATTCTGGATATGAAACAGGATGTTGTGCTCGGCCAGGCGCTGGATACCTTCGGCGGCTTGTTTGGCAAAGCCGCCGGCGCTTGGATGCAAACCATCCAGGGCTGGTCTGAGAACGCCTCGGCCCAAGAAGCTGGCGAGACCTATGCCGAGCAAATTGAGCTGGACGACAAGCGCATCGTGCTCGTGCATCTGGCGCCGGTCATGTTGCAAAACGATTTCCTCGGCACCGTGTCTATCTTCCGCGACATCACCCACGAAGTCGAAGTGGACCGCCTCAAGTCTGAATTCGTGGCCACCGTCAGCCATGAATTGCGCACGCCGATGACCTCCATCCGCGGCTACGCAGACATTCTGCTCCTGGGTGCGGCAGGCGCGCTCAACGAAAACCAATCGCACTTCCTGCAGATCATCAAGAGCAATACCGAGCGCTTGAACATTTTGGTTAACGACCTGCTGGATATTTCACGCATCGAAGCGGGACGTGTGACCCTTGCGCCTCAAGCGCTGGACTTGCGCGAAGTGGCCGAGGACGTCATCTCGGATGTCCTGCGCCGCTCGCGCGAAGAAAACAAACCCATGGGCCTTTCACTCGAAGCGCCCAAAGAATTGCCGCGCGTATTCGGAGATTCGGAACGTGTGCGCCAGATATTAGACAACCTGGTAGATAACGCCTACCACTACACCCCGGCCAACGGTCAAATTCAGGTGCGCCTGCTGATGAACGACGCGGACGAAATTCAAGTGGATGTGACCGACAACGGCGTGGGCGTCGCGCAGGAAGATCAGGCGCGTGTGTTTGAACGTTTCTATCGCGGCGAAAACCCGCTTGTGCTGGCCACCCCCGGCACGGGCCTGGGCTTACCCATCGTGCGCCAGCTGGTCGAAATGCACCACGGCCAGATATGGATGCAAAGTACAGGCATCCCGGGCGAAGGCTCCACCTTCTCTTTCACACTCCCAATAAACCAAGCTGGCCCCACAGGCCGAGGCAAAAATGGCAAAAATTCTAATCGCTGAAGACGAACGTGACATCCGCGACCTGGTTGCATTCACCCTACGCTTTGCCGGGCATGAAGTGGTGGCCGCCTCGAACGGAGAAGAGGCCGTGCAAATGGCCCCCAAAGAAAACCCCGACTTGATCCTGATGGACGTGCGCATGCCGCGCATGACCGGCTACGAAGCCTGCCGTGTGCTCAAGGCCGACCCAAAACTGAAAGACATCCCCGTGGTCTTCCTCTCGGCCAAAGGACAGGAAAGCGAAATTCAAATCGGCCTCGAAGCCGGCGCGGAAGAATACCTGCTTAAGCCATTCGCCCCCGATCAATTGACCGAACGCGT
Organism: Anaerolineaceae bacterium; assembly: GCA_009885445.1. GTDB lineage: Bacteria > Chloroflexota > Anaerolineae > Anaerolineales > Villigracilaceae > Denitrolinea. The sequence continues at coordinate 12,066 of VFKQ01000297.1, forward strand.
AAAGATGATTTTGGCAAAGTTTGGAAAGTGAAGCCTGTCATTGCGAGGGTGTACTCGCCCGAAGCAATCTCCTAGCGGATTCAATAAACACATGAGTGTAGTTTTTCTCGATAGCGCAATCGTGCATTACGAGGTACTGGGCAAAGGCCGCCCGGTATTCTTTCTGCACGGCTGGGTTGGCTCATGGAAATATTGGATTCCTTCCATGCAAGTGACCGCCACCTCTTATCGCGCCTACGCGCTTGACCTGTGGGGCTACGGCGAAACCGCCAAAAGTCCGCTAGGGTATGGCCTCGACCAACAGGCCGACATGCTCCGCTCCTTCATGGACAAAATGGGCATCGGCAAGATCGCCCTCGTGGGCCACGGCCTCGGCGGACTGGTGGCCTTCAACTTTGCCAAACGCTGGCCCGCCAACGTGGACAGGGTTATGACCATTGGCTCGCCCCTCGAATACGAAGGCGCCACCACACGTCTGCGCACATCCGCCTCCGCCGCAGACTTAATGGATTGGCTGGCCAGCCGCACCCCAGAGGCCACTGCCGCCCTCTCAGACACATCGAAGTGCGACTCGCTGGCCATTGTCGGCTCAATGACCAGCCTGCAAGCCAACAACCTCTTCGGCGCCGTGCGCCAAACCGACATCCCCTGCCTCTTCGTCTATGGACAAACCGACCCGGCCGTGCCTCCGCCGCCCGGTGACAAACCCGCCAACCTTTCGCACATGATGCACCAGGTAGTGCTCGAAGGCTCCGGCCACTTCCCCATGATGGACGAGGGTCAAAAATTTAACCGCCTGCTCATAGATTTCCTGGCCCTTGAATCTGGTGCCAGCCCACAAGACCTTTCACTCAAAGATGAATGGAAACGCAGAGTACGCTGAAACCCGCTCTTTCAAAAGAACGGGTTTCTGTTTTAAAAACTGATGTTACGCAGGATGCGTGGAATGCGGACTTTAGGCCGCATTTTCGGCAAGAAGCAGGCTGACCCTAAAGGGTGCTACGCAAAGCCCGCACTCCCTATGCAAAAACATGCAACTTAACGAAAACTGCGTAAGCTGAGTTAATAACTCAGCTTACGCAGATTCTTGTCTTTGCGAGGGCGTACTCGCCCGAAGCAATCTCCTGTGTGGCGAGCAGACTGCTTCGGTAAAAAACGCCTCGCAGAGACATCCGCCGATTAAGTTTACAAATTGCGCTGTGTTAATCAACATCCGCAATCCAAGTCTCCTAAATTCGAATCAACTCCGGCGCGGGCACGCCCGTCAAGTCATAGGCCATCGCGCCGGTGATTCTTACAGGGACGATCTGTCCGACAACCAATTCGCCCTCGACCAGGACCATGCCATCAATTTCGGGCGCGTCGCGGTAGGAGCGGCCAATAGAGATGCCGTCGCCGTAGCCCTCGACGAGCACGTCGAGAGTCTTGCCCACATAAGATTGATTCACTTGCAAAGAAATATTCTGCTGAATTTCCATCAGACGCTCGTAGCGCTCCTGCTTCACTTCCGCAGGGACGGGGTCACCGAGCGGCTCGGAGGTGGTGCCCGGCTCAAACGAAAACTGGAATGCCCCGACGCGGTCAAAACGAATCTCGCGCACGAAATCTTCCAGCGCTTTGAACTCCACTTCCGTCTCGCCCGGGTAGCCGACGATGAAGGTAGTGCGAATCGCCAAATTGGGAATCGCGGTGCGCATCTTATTCAGTGTGCGGTGCACCCAGTCAATGTTCGAGGGACGCTTCATGCGATACAACGTTTTCGAGTCGGCGTGTTGGAGCGGCATGTCGAGATAGTTGACCACCTGCTTCGAGGAGGCCATCACATCTATCAGGCGGTCGGTCACATAACCCGGGTAGGCGTACATGATGCGAATCCAATCCATGTCTGGCACGGAGGTCGTGATATTTTCGAGCAGGACGGCCAGGCCGTCTTTGATGCCCAGGTCGTGACCATAATCCGTCGTGTCCTGCGCGATGAGAATTAATTCGCGCACGCCCGAGTCGCGCAGACGGCGGGCTTCGTCCACGATGCTGGCGATCGGCCGCGAGACCGCCGTGCCCTTAATCAGCGGGATGGCGCAAAACGCGCAGGGACGGCGACAGCCGTCCGCGATTTTTAGGTAAGACGATGAGCCGGCCACACTGACGCGCATGGCATTATTTTCGTCAGTGCCGACGGTGACGGCCTCGGTGGGCAAATGGTAGATCGGCTCGGGGTGGGGAGTCCGCCGCAAGTCCTGCACGAGGCGCACAATGTCCATCCAGCGGCGGGTGCCCAAAATTCCGTCGAGGCCCGGAACTTGCTCGGCCACTTCGACCCCGTAGCGTTGAGTGAGACAACCGGCGGCAATCAGCAATTGTCCATCTTTTTTAATTCCGGCCATTTCGCGCAACACATCCAGTGATTGTTGTTTTGCCGGACCGATAAAGCCGCAGGTGTTAACGATGATCACCGATGCGCGCGCGGCATCATCCACCGAGCGAAAGCCGTCGCGCAAAAGTAATTGCGCCATCGAGTCTGAGTCGACGGTGTTTTTGGCGCAACCGAGCGAGATCATGTGAAATGTATTTTTTTGCATGAATGATTCCTGTTTGAAGACTTGGTAGTTAGATTCTCAAAATAAAAAAAACAAACCATAAAGGCGATGCGTTGCGACTGAAAGGAGTGTCGAAACGACACGAAGGTCACAAAGGGAAAGCAAAGGAAAGCCCTTCGGCTGTTATTCGTTTTACTTCGTGAACTTTGTGTCCTTTGTGTTTAAATTGTTTTAGTTTCGGCTTGTGCGCGTTACGGAGTAGGCGTGCTACGCGGCGGAACACGCGTGGCAGTGAGCGAGGGCGTGAGGCTCGGGATGGGTGTGCGCGTGGGCGAAGGCGTGATGGTCGGCGACGGTGTAATGGTGGGCGTCGCCGCAGTGGTGGGCGTGGGATTCAAAATATCGTTGGCGGTGTAAATCGCATTAACCACTTCGCCATATTCACCGAGCACACCCAACTCGCGTTGATTATATGTGACGCGCACCGCCGCGCCATTGCCGGCCAAAATCTCAATGCGTTCCAGCGCCTCAAACGGATAGGCCGTGCCCGCCATTGCGCGGCCATCAAATACAATTTTTCCGTCCACGGTCACGCGCAGGTACGTGCGGTCGGTGACCACGATATTAATCTGCACATTAATGCCCACCGGCAAAGTGGGGAAGCTTGGAATATTTTCAATCACAAAGGCCGTGCCGGTGATCGCGCCCAAGTCAAGCAGTCCCGCCGTGGCCACGCCTGTGCGCAAAACCGGAATCGGCGAAGCCAGCAAAACATCTGAGATCGAGCGCGCGGTGGCTTGCGGTTGCGCGGCGGCGCTCGTCTCCATCACAATGCTCACGCCCCAAATCGAAATGGCCGCCAACGCCGCCACAATCACGATGCTGAATAAATCTACAGTGATGAATCCGCGCAGGAGCGGCACGCGCGTGGGCGCATCGGCGTAGGGCCGTCCGCTCGCGCCGGGCGGCTCGGGGTGCCGCTCGCGATGGCGCGCTTGCAACACATCGGCAAATTCCAAAAGGACACTGTCCACGCTTAAGTCTAGAAACGTGGCGTAATTCGTTAACATGCCGCGCGTCTGCACCGCCGAGGGCAGTCCGCTAAAATCGCCGCGCTCAAGCGCCGCTAGATAATGTGCGCGCACATGAATGTGTCGTTCGATTTCTTCGCGCGTGAGACTCAACACTTCGCGGCGGATGCGCAACTGCCGCCCAATCGACTCGAACAGCGCCGTGGACTCTGTGGCCCGCGCGCGCGCCTCGTCCCGCGCCGACGAGGGATTCAGCGACACTGACTCTGTCCCCCGCCCCAGCGTGGACTCGTCTTGCGCGATAATTAAATTGTTTTCGAGTTCAGGGGGAACACTTACTGATTCAAATTCAGTTTTTTTTTATCGGAGTCAGATGCAATTACATCTGCTTCGCTGAGGGCTTCGTCTGTTTTTACTTTCGGCGCGCGTGGTTTGGTGGCGCGCAGTTTTCGCGCGGTGGGCGCTTCGGGGTCTGTAATTTGACTGGCGACAATTGGCTCAACCAACTCAACGGGTTTTTCGACGACAGGCTCGGGCGTCGAAGTCATGGTTGCTTCAATGGTCGGCGCAGACTCTGTGGCCGCGCCGCGCCGCGTGAGGCGCGACCAAAAGCCCGGGCGCGACGAGCCAGTGCTCGAAGTGGCGATAATTTGTTCGACGGGCTGACCCGCTTCGGGCGCGGAAAGAGGCGCGGCCTCGGGAGCGGGAGTCGCTGGTTCGGCAGGAGTCGCTGGGAGGCTGGCTTCTTTGATCATCTGCTCGAAGTTCAAACCCAGATGATCGGCATATAAACGCAAAAAGCCTCGCCCTTGCGCGGCGGAGGCCATGATGGAATAGTCGTCGTTTTCGAGGGCTTGCAGGTGATGGACGCGCAAACGCGTGGCGGCGGCCGCTTTTTCGAGCGTGAGCTTTTGCGATTCGCGCGCAGTGCGCAGACGCTGTCCAACGGTTTCGGGCATGTGAAAAGTTACCTGCTAATTTGCCGTAGAGACGTTGCCCCGCAACGTCTCTACGGCAAATGGTTATTCTTCGGCGACTGCTTCGGGGGCGCTTTCTTCTGGAGCGCTTTCGGTTTCAACCTCGGCCGTGGATTTCTTTGAGCGGCCCTTGGGTTTTTCTTCGACTTCTTTTTCTTCCATGGCTTCACCTTCGCGATGGACGGTGAGTTTGACAGAGGGAATCAGGTCTACGGTGAGGCGGATGCGGGCGCTGAATTCGCCCAACTCGCGCACGGGTTGCATGTCTACCTGGTGACGTTTGATCTGGTAGTTGGTCTTGGCCAGCAGTGCGTTGACGACATCTTGAGTGGTGATGGAGCCGTAGAGTTTGCCGGTTTCGCCCGCGCGCACGGCGAAGTCGAGTACCATGCCGTTGATCTGTTCGCCGAGGTCTTTGAGTTCATCGTTGACAGCCACGCGCTGGACTTGCGCCTTGGCCTTGATCATGTCGGATTGCTTCATGGCTCCAACGGTGGCGATGACTGCCAATCTCTGGGGGAGCAGGAAGTTGCGGCCATAACCGTCGGCGACTTTTTTCACTTCACCGGCGCGGCCCAGTTTGTAGACGTCTTTCAAAAGCATTACTTTCATTTTGTTCAAGCCCTTTCTGGCAGAGGAGTTATCCGCAGAAGTTCGCAGATTTGGAAATCTGCTAAATCTGTGGATTGAATTTGAGCTAAGGGTACAAAGCTCATCGGGGGCAGAGTTTACCATAGTTGTGGCGGATAAATCCGCCGCCGTCGCTGGGCGTGATAAATCTGCCACAAGCATTGCAAAGTCCGCCTTCGCGGACTCGTCCAGCCGACGGAGGTCGGCTTCGTAGTTGTAGTGGCGACTTGAGTCGCCCGTTCTATTTTTACAACAATTTTATTCGCCGTTTATAAATCCACAAAGAAGGCTTGGGCGGCGCGGTCGAGCATTTCGCGGGTCATGGCGGGTTCAACGGCGAGGTAGGAGGCGATGTCGAGAATCTGATCGCACAGGTCACGCGGATGCGAGGCGCGTAGTTTGCGGTTGCGTTTGATGTACCATTCCTGCAAGAGATAGGCAAGACCCTGATCGTTGTATGGAATCTTTTTGTCGCCGGAAACGCGTTTGAATATCTCGCGATATTCCTCAAAGGAGGGGTCGCCGATTTCGATCTTGTGACGCAGACGGCGCAGGAAGGCCTCGTCTACGAGGTCTTTGGGCGGCAGGTTGGTCGAGAAGACCACGAGCACATCGAAGGGGACTTCAAATTTGCGGCCGGTGTGCAGGGTCAGAAAGTCTACGCGGTTTTCGAGCGGGACGATCCAGCGGTTGAGCAGGTCACGCGGACGGACCTGTTGGCGGCCAAAGTCGTCAATGAGCAGGATGCCGCCGTTTGCCTTGACCTGGAAGGGCGCTTCATAATATTTGTGCGTGTCGTCAAAGACGAGGTCGAGGCCGGCCAGAGTCAGCTCACCGCCGACGACGATGAACGGGCGGCTGATCTTCACCCAGCGCGGATCGCGTCGAGTCGAGGGGCGCAGTCCGCCGGTGCCGCCGTTTCCGCCCTCCGCAGAGTCTGGGGCGAGTTTGTGGCTGACGGCGTCGTAGAGTTTGATCACCTGTCCATCCAGATAAATGGAAAAGGGAATGTACATGCTTTGACTCAGCACCAGATTTCCGAAGGCGCGCGCGATGCTGGTCTTGCCATTGCCGGGCGGGCCGTAGAGAAAAATGGACGAGCCGGAATTTAAGGCCGGGCCGAGTCGCTGAAAGGTGCTTTCGGAGATGATCAATTGCGAAAGAATCTGGCGCATGGTGCGCGTGGTGACGGTTAAGCGTCCGCTTTTTTGGCGGCGAATCGAATCGTTGTACACATCAAAAGGCACAGGCGCGGCGCCAGCATATTGACTGCGCTCAAGCGCCTCGCGCGCGCGGCCCATGCCCTGCCCGGTGATGGCATAGGTATAAGCGCCCTCGCCCAAACCGCCCTGCGAAGATTTCACTTCAATTAATTTTTCGGCTTTCAGCGCCTGCAAGATTTGGTCTACCACGCCGGCGAAGGGCAAAGCCAGCTCTTCAGAAATCTTGAAGCCATTCATGTAGCCTTGAAAATACAAAATCTTAAGCGCCAGGTCCTGCAACCAAAGTGCAGACAGGCCAGTATCTTCAACGCTATTGATTTGCGGTGGGTAAAAGGGGGTGTTGGGCGAAGCAGGTGCCGCGCCGATTCTTTGCATGGTCATCTTGATCGTTTCCGTGAGTAGATGGATTGGTTAAAGCGATTATAGCACGGGGCGCAGACGCGGTTCGCGGCTTCGCATTGCAATTTCGTTTATAATCGCGGCTATGAAACTCTCTGTCATCATCCCTGTTTTCAACGAAGCAAAAAGTATTCAAGAAATCATCAAGCGCGTCAAAGCCACCAAGATGGCCAGCGAAATTATTGTGGTCGATGACGGCTCAGTGGACGGCACGCGCGACATTTTGAAAAAATATGACGGCAAAGAGAAAGTGCATGTCATCTTGCACGAAAAAAATCAGGGCAAGGGCGCGGCGGTGCGCACCGGCATTCAGGCCGCCCAGGGCGAGATCATGCTCATTCAAGATGCGGATTTGGAATACGATCCGCGCGACTACCCGATTCTGCTCAAGCCGCTGGTGGAGGGTACTGCAGATGTGGTCTACGGCTCGCGCTTCCTCGGCGGCCCGAGGCGGGTGGCCATGTTCTGGCACATGGTCGCCAATTACATGTTGACCTTCATGACGAATATTCTGTACAACACGATTCTGACCGACATGGAAACGGGTTACAAAGTGTTTCGTCGCACGGTGGTGGAGGGCATGCCGCTCCACGCGCGGCGCTTCGACTTTGAGCCTGAGTTCACCGCCAAGGTGCTCAAGCGTCACTATCGCATTTACGAAGTGGCGATATCGTTTAATCCGCGCGATTATTCGGAGGGCAAGAAGATTGGATTGAAGGATGCGTTTGAGGCGGTGTGGACTTTGTTGAAGTATCGCTTTGTGGATTAGAAAAGAACAAACCCCTAAAAAACTTGGCCACGGATTACACAGATTAGCACGGATTTTTTTAATAAATCATTGAAAATCGATGTAATCCGTGGCTAAAAGATTTAAATCTCATTCGGCGCGTCGGGGATTTCTTCGAGCGGATGCGGGATTTGACCCGACATGAATCGTAGCGGATCTTTTTCGTAGGCGCGCAGGCAGGCCCAGCGGCAAAAGTATACGCTGCGTCCGCGAAACTCTGCGCTGGGGCGATTGCGCAAATCACGGAGGATGCCGCCGCAGGCAGTGGGGTAAGCTGGCCCCTCTTTGGGGACGATGATGATGGGCATGGGAGTCAGTTTTCAGTAATCAGTGATCAGTGTTTCATTGCGCAGGCAGGGTGGGCCATCCTACTTAAATTGCGCCTCGGCAGTTTGCAGGACAACGTCGTCAGTAGTGAACACTGTAGACTCGTCTACTGCGACGCGGATTGTCAGCGGGATGCCCTGCCCCTCGATGAGCAAGCCGCCGTCCGCGCGGACAAAGCGACCGGTGGGAATCTGTAGTTTGAATCCCTCGGGCATGAGGAACTGTCCAAGCGTTATATCGGAATAAGTGCCGGCTGTGCTGAATTGTCCGATGACGGTGACGTCCGGCAGTAGCGTGATGGCGTGGGCTTCGAGTTCGCACAGGCCCGAGCAACCCGGGCCGACGAGCAAAATAATTTTGTCGAATTTAAAATTGTCGGCGTGCTCGCTGAAGAACGAAGCGGGGCCGCTGTTTTCAAATTTGCCCGTGTCTGGATTAATGGTTTGGATTTGCCCAAGCAGAATCGGGCTATCGTTGAGAAATCCCGCGAGCCCGAGCGGACCGGTGAGACTCGCGGCGAGATTGACGACGACGCGCAGGTCAATGATCAGGCCGCTGACTTTTGCATCTGCGAAATCATTCAGCGCGGTTTCAAATAAAGCGTTGATGACTTCGGGGTTATCGGAGGTGGAGGAGAGTTTTATGTAGCCCGCGCCAGAGGGCAAAATTTTTGACTCTACCGGCAAAGCTGTGGGGTCATAAAAAACAAAATAAGAAGTGGTTGAAAACGACGCGCGCTCGGCGATGGCGAGCAAAGTTGCAGTTTTTTCGGGCGCGCCCGGATTGGTGAATGTGATGGCCGCGCTGGTGTTGAGCGGCGCGCGCAAGAGGTAACGCAGTCTTTGATAGCGCGCCGAGGATTCGAGCGAGAGCGAATCCCACAGAGTCACGGCGTTGATCGCATCAGAGATGGGCTGACCGTTGAAGGCGGTCACTTGCGCGCGCAGTTGAATGCCGGCCACGTCTGCGGGGCCGCCGCGCATTACGTAACTGACCAGCACACGACCCTCATCGAGTTCGCGCAGAGCGAGACCGTAACCGCCTTCGGTTTGCGCTTGAAATAATGCGACTTGAATCTGGTCGCCGCCCAAGTCCACGTTGCCATCCTGGAAGGCCTGCGTGAAATCGCGCAGGGCTAAAAAGTATGCCTGCGCCTCATGCGCAGATTCGGCCTGCACAATGCGCGGACGAATCGATTCGTTTATCGCATCCCAATCCGGTTCTTTGCCAGCGATGCCGTTGAAAGCATATTGCGCGCGCGCAATCGCAAACATTTTGTCGAAGGCTTCAGTGTATGTAAGGTTTGAAAAATCTGTGGGCGCACTGCCTGCGGGACTGGGCACAGCAGACGCAGTTTCAATGGGCTGTGTAACGCCCTGCGCCGTGCAAGCCGAAAGCAAAGCGAGAAACAATATTGCGAAAATAATTTTTCTTTTCATAGTTTGGGATTATACCCCGCGCAGTATAATGACGCGCATGGATGAATGGCGCAATGAATTTGACGTGGAAATTGCGCGCGCCGAATCAGCGCGCGCCAAAAATAATGAAGGCCAGGCGAGAGTCTGTGCGCGCCGCGCGGCAGGGGCGGTGGTACGCGAATATTTTAAGCGGAGGGGGATTCCCGTCCGCACGCCGAGTGCCCACGAGGCGCTTAAACTGCTCGCCGAGCAGGCGCAACTCTCTCCGCCCCTCAAGCGGGCCGCCGACCTATTAATTTTGCGCGTGGATGAGGGCTTCCAGCTCCCCGCCGGCGTGGACTTGATCGCCGAGGCGCGGGTGGTCTTGGGGTTGGTGGAGTAAGGGGCGCTGTCGGTTGGTTATTCGTCCAACGGACTTTTGACGGCGAGGCCGCCGCGTTGCAGAACGTGGGTATAGATCATAGTGGTCTTCACGTCTTTGTGACCGAGGAGTTCCTGAATGGTGCGGATATCGTAGTTTTTTTGCAGAAGTTGCGTGGCAAAGGAATGGCGAAAGACGTGCGGGGAAACAGGTTTGTCGATGCCCACAATGAGCGCGGTCTGGCGAATTGATTTTTGTAAAACGCTTTCATCGAGATGGTGGCGTCTGATTTTTTTGGTTTCAGGGTCAACAGAACGGACCGTGGCTGGGAAGAGGTATTGCCAGATCCATTCTTTGGGGGCGTTGGGGAATTTTCGGGCGAGGGCATAGGGCAGGTAGACTTCGCCAAAGCCGGCTTTGAGGTCTTGTTGATGAATGTCAGCTACCGTTTTTAGGTGAGTTTTCAAATCGGGGATGAGCGCGTCGGGGAGCATGGTGAGACGGTCTTTTTCGCCTTTGCCATCACGGACGATGATCTGGTGATTGCCAAAGTCAATATCCTTGACGCGCAGACGCATACATTCCATGAGGCGCAGGCCGGAGCCATAGAGAATCTTTGTCATCAGTTGTGAAACGCCTGTCATTTTGTTGATAACCGACATGGCTTCCTGATGAGTGAGGACGACGGGCAGGGTTTCAGATTTTTGGGCGCGGATGATATCGGAGGGAAGGGTAATATCTATTTTCAAAACGTGGCGATAGAGAAAGATGACAGCGCTGAGTGCCTGGTTTTGTGTGGAGGCGGCAAGTTGTCTTTGGGTGGCGAGGTGGGCGATGAAAGCCTGTATTTCTTCTGCGCCCATTTCTTTGGGGTGGCGTTTGTTGTGGAAGAGGATGTAGCGCGTGATCCAGTCTATGTATGTTTTTTCGGTGCGGGAGGAGTAGTGTTTGATGCGGATGGCATCGCTGACCTGGTCGAGGAGTTTTTTGGGTTGTGGGGGGGATGTGGGTTGCATGTTTCACCTGTTTAAGTTTGTGCTATACTGCGCTCATTGTAATCTAATCTAAAGCCGTATAACATCCGAACAGGCTTTGGGACGTTATACGGCTCGGGTCAAACCGCCCATAAGGGGTTATACTGTCCGCATAACCCTAGTTCGGCGGCTTTGCTTAAGAAGCAAATCAAAAGGAGAT
>VFKQ01000379.1 GCA_009885445.1 Anaerolineaceae bacterium
AGGAACCTTCGAGATGCAGGCTCGCGGCTTCGAGCAAATTCTTGCGCGCCTCGGCGGATGTCTGTCCCTGTGAAGAGACGTCGAGTTCAGGGCATAGCGCGCTGTACTTGTCATCTTCCTTCCAGAGAATGCCAGTGAAAACGAACATGTCCATATTATTTACTCCTGCGAAAATTATACACCTCGTTTCTCTGTTTACATGTTTACATGACTACCTGTCTCCGTGTATACTCCCCCCATGCTCCTCACCATTGACCTCGGCAACACCAACCTGACCATCGGCCTCTACGAGGGTGAAACCCTCGTTCATCATTGGCGACTCGCCACCGAGGACGCGCGCATGCCCGATGAATATGGACTGCAGTTCCTCGGTCTGCTCACGCACATCGGCAAGACTCCCGCCGACCTGACGGGAATCTGCCTCGCCTCCGTTGTCCCGCCGTTGACGAGTCGTATCGTGCAGGCCTGCAATGAATATCTCAAACGCGAACCACTCGTTGTTGACGCGGGCGTCAAAACAGGAATCAAAATCCGCTACGAAGACCCGCGTGCCGTCGGCGCGGACCGCGTCGCTGACGCAGTCGCCGCGCTCACGCTTTATGGCGGCCCTGCCTGCATCATTGACTTTGGCACCGCCACCACTTTCAACGCCCTCACCAAAGACGGACAGTATCTCGGCGGCGCGATCACTGCGGGCATCAATCTCGCCGCCGACGCGCTCTTCACGCACACCGCCAAACTCGCCCGCGTCGACATCCAACGCCCGCCCTCGGTCATTGGCCGCAACACTGTCCACGCCATGCAATCGGGTCTGCTCTTTGGTTACGTCAGTATGGTCGAAGGCATGGTCGCCCGCTTCCGCAAAGAACTCGGCGACGATATGAAAGTCATCGCCACTGGCGGGCTCGCCGAAATCATCGCCAAAGAAACCGACATCATCCAAGTCATCGCGCCGTGGCTGACTCTCGACGGTTTGCGCATTATCTGGCAATTGAATCAATAAAACATTATGGCTCCAGCCGCCGTCTCGGCGGCGACATCTGCGCCGAGGACGGCGCAGAGAGCAAACAGGATTCCTCAACTCAATGAACAAGACAATATTTCTGACTCTAGGGGTCTGTATTTTGCTGGCTGGATGTAAAGGACTCGCCCCCGCGCCTACAGCGACTCAGACTCCGCTTCCCTCCGCGACCGAAACGGCCTCAGTCACGATGACGGCGTTCCCCACCCAAACATTCACACCCACGCTGACGCCGACTCCCACCTGGGTGCATCAAGGGCCGGACGCGATATTGGTGCCGATACTCATGTATCATCACATCGAAGTCTCGCCGATTGACAGCAACTATCGCATCTCGGCCAGTCACTTTGAAGAACAATTAAAATTGCTTCACGACTGGGGCTACACCACCATCACCACCACGATGCTGGTCAACGCCATTCAACAAGGCGCGCAACTTCCGCCGCGCCCCGTCATCCTCACCTTCGACGATAACAACCTCGACAATTACACCATCGCATTTCCCATCATGCAAAAATACGGCTTCGTCGGCGTGGAGTATGTCCCCTTCACTTATATCGGCGTGGATGGTTACATGAGCGCCGAGCAATTAAAAGAAATGGCCGCCGCAGGTTGGGAGATCGGCAGTCACAGCCTCACGCACATCAACCTCATCGCATTGCCCGCCGACCGTCTGCGCGCAGAGATCGTCGACTCGCGTCAGCGCCTCCAAGATTTATTGGGCCTGCCCATCTTAACTTTCGCCTATCCCTTCGGCGGCAACGACAGCGCGGCAGTAGACCTGGTTAAATTCGCCGGCTACATCGCGGGCATGGGCGCCACAGGTTTCACTGCCGATCAAGGCATGAGCAATCTTTTTGTTTTGCAACGCGTTGAGATCAAAGGTTGGGAAGATGCCAAAACATTTATCCGATTTTTGCCGTGGCACGGCGACCCAATCTTTTTGCCCACCGACACGCCCACGCCCACCCTCAAACCCACGCGCACGCCCATCCCCACCTACACCCAATATCCCACGCGCACACCCGCGCCATAAACGGAACATTTGCTGATGCACGCGAGTCAATTGCGCAAAGGATAAATTACCATGAAAAAAATCTTTGCGACTTTTTTGACTCTCATCCTGCTGACGGCTTGCGCGCTCCCTGTCGAACCCGTCCCCGCTGACAGCGGACTCAGCGGCTCGGCCTTAATCGGGCCCACATGTCCCGTCGTCCGCGCCGACGTGCCCTGCCCCGACGCTCCGTATCAGGCCCATTTCGTGGTCACCCGCAACGGGCGCGAAGTGTTGCGTTTTGACAGCGATGAGGAAGGCAAATTTAAAGTCAATCTCGCGGCGGGCGAATATATCCTGCATGCTGAAAATCCAGATGGAAATATGTTGCCGTATGCGCAGGATATTTCGTTCACGGTGACGGCGGGCGCATTTACAAATATAATCGTCTCGTTCGATAGCGGCATTCGGTAATTGAATGTAGGGGCACGGCGCCGCCGTGCCCCTACACGCGAACATATCAGGAGATGCATGAAAAAAATTCTTTCCATTAGCGTCGGCTCGTCGTCGCGTGACCACACCACGCGGCATAATTTTTTAGGGCAGGAATGTGAGCTTTCGCGTCAGGGCACCGATGGCGACCTCGATAAAGCCGTGCGGCGTTATGCCGAGTTAGATGGCAAAGTGGACGCGTTCGGCGTGGGCGGCGTGGAATTTTTTCTGCGCGTGGCGAATCGCAAATATTATTTCCGCGATGTGAAGCGCATTCGCGCCGCGATTAAAATCAGCAAAGTGGGCGACGGCAACGGCGTGAAGGGACTGCTCGAACGGCGCGCGTTTGCCGCGCTCGAAAAACATCTCAACGAAAAAGAAAATAAAACTTTGCGCGGCATGCCCGCACTGTTGACGGCGGCAGTAGATCGTTATGGCATGGGTGAAGCGATGTTCGATGCTGGGCTGGATATGGCCATCGGCGATTTTATGTTTTCGCTGGGTCTGCCGATTGCCGTGAAAAAACTTTCAACTGTGCGCGTGCTGGCCGCAGTGTTGTTGCCGGTGATCACCAAACTTCCGTTTCAATGGTTTTATGCACTTGGCGCTGAGCAGGATAAACCCCCGCAACCGAAATGGGACAAGTATTACAAACAGGCCACTGTGCTCGGCGGCGACTTCATCCAAATCCGCCAATACATGCCCGACGACCTGACCGGAAAAATAGTTGTGACGAATACGACCACCGCGAAGAACGTGGACGAGTTACGTCAGCGCAACCTGCACATTTTGGTCACCGTCACCCCGCGACTCGAAGGCCGCAGTTTCGGCACGAATGTGATGGAGGCAACTTTGCTGGCGCTGATGGACAAGCCGCAATCCGCGGTTACCGAAGCGGATTTTCTGGACTTGATCGAACGAATTCCGCTGCTGCCGAATATTGAAGTGTTGAATCCGTAATACATTACATCTGATGTGAAATCAAAAACCAGAAGAGTTCTTGTAACGCGAATGCCGCGAAAATGCGAATTTTGCGAATGAAGCCCCACAAAAAATTCGCGTTATTTGCTCATTCGCGCTATTCGCGTTTAGGTTTTGAACTTATTTCACATCAGACATATAAAACTATTTAACTGGTTTTATATTTTAGATTTTAGATAAATCAAAAGGATAACCAGCAGTTGCTTTGTCAGTTACTTGGGAATTTGTAAAATGACCTTATAATGGTGGCATGTTTATAGATCAAGTTAATATCTTTGTAAAATCTGGAAAAGGCGGCGATGGCATGGTGCATTTTCGCCGTGAGAAATTCGTACCCTTGGGCGGTCCCGATGGCGGCGATGGCGGCAGAGGCGCCGATGTCATTTTTGAAGTGAAGCACACGCTCAATTCGCTTTCC
>VFKQ01000338.1 GCA_009885445.1 Anaerolineaceae bacterium
GCGACGGCGTTGCGCATCGCGGCCAGGTCCACAACAGCGGGCACGCCGGTGAAGTCTTGCATCACCACGCGCGCGGGCAAAAACGGGATTCCCGCGCGTGTGCCCTTCGGCATCCAGGATGCAATCGTCTTCACATCCTCCTGCGTAATTTCCTTATCATTGCACTGACGCAACGCCGCTTCGAGCATGATGCGAATCGAATACGGCAGTTTGCTGAGTTTCGTCAGCCCGGCCTTCTCAAGCGCGTCGAGTCGGAAGATGACAAATTCATCTTCCCCCACTTTCAAAATGTCGCGAGATTTAAATGGATCGTTCATGGTTTGCTCCTTTGGTGATTATCCCCTGTGGGCGGTTGCCCTAAAGGGGGCTTCGCACAAGTCGCCGCAACTACATCTTCAACTCTGTCTTAATACTCTGCACCAACTCAGCCTTTTCCTTCTCGTTCAAAAAAGCCGCTTGCGCCGCGGCAACAATGCGTTCCTTCAGAATATCTTCGCTCAGCCCGAGATCGGTGCAGGCAATCTTATATTCATCGCTGAGCGTGATGCGCGAGACGCTCGGGTCATCGGTGTCGAGAGTCACATTGAGACTATGCTGTAACATGCGCGGCAGTGGATGTTGTTGCAATACAGGTATCACGCCAGATTGATAATTG
Organism: Anaerolineaceae bacterium; assembly: GCA_009885445.1. GTDB lineage: Bacteria > Chloroflexota > Anaerolineae > Anaerolineales > Villigracilaceae > Denitrolinea. The sequence goes on from VFKQ01000338.1 coordinate 656, forward strand.
CTGGTGATGCACACCTCAAAGGCTATGTTGCGTTCGCTGGCCAGGGCAGTGGTGTATTCGTCCTCGAGCACGCGCACGCCATGGCCGATTCGTTCCGCGCCGAATTGCTCGATGGCCTGACGCACATTCGCCGCCGGCCCCCACTCCCCCGCGTGGATGGTGATATGCAGGCCCGATTGCTGGGCCTCTTTGAAAATCCCGATGAACGGCTCGGCTGAGAACTCCGCCTCATTGCCCGCCAGGTCCAGGCCCACAATTCCATCGCTCACATGTTCCGCCGCCAGCCAGGCCACCTGCTCGGCAAGTTCGGTGCTCTCGTGACGGTTCATCGAAGCGATCAAGCTGACTTTCACTTTATATTTTTCGGCGGCTTCTTTTGCGCTTTCCACCACCCAGTCCATCACATCGTGCAACGGGAATCTCTCAGCGCGGCTCAGCGCCACCGGCGTAAAACGCAATTCCATGTAACGCATATTATCCAGCGCGGCATCTTCAATGGCCTCGCGCGTAATGCGATGGATGGCCTCTGGCGAACGATAAAACAAACGTAACGTGGCGAACTTCGCCAAAAAATTTTGAAAAGTCAGCGGGTCTTCGGCCTGCACTTGCACCAGTCCGCCCAAGCTCGAAGGAATGTCGATGCTGTGCGCGCGCGCAATATCCATCATCGTGCTCAGACGCAAACTTCCCTCAAGGTGGCGGTGTAACTCCACTTTGGGATAGTTCTGAAAACTATCGGCGGAAGATTGAATTGGATTCACAAATGACCTGTGTGATTAATGCCTCTTACGTTTTTTCTTCCCGCCTTCAACTTGCGGAGCGGAGGTCGGAGCAACGGAGTCCACGGGAGCATCTTCGAGCGCCTCCACATTCGGGCGACGCTGGATTGCGAACACACGTCCAATCACCGTGGCGCGAATGTCCTTCAATAATTCCTGGAACATCTCCGATGCGCGACTCTTGTATTGTACCAGCGGATCTCTTTGTGCATAAGCTTCAAGCCCGATCGACACGCGCAACGCCTCAACGCGCGTCAGATAATCCACCCACAACTCGGTAATTGCGGAGAGAAGCAAACGCCGCTGAGACTCATTCAACGTGCGACGGCCCGCCTCGCGAATCTCCGCCTCGTCCCGCGCCTGAAGCGGGTTCGCCAAACGAGAGAGTTCTTCGCCACCCCAGGCCAACGTCAAGGCGTCCTCGGCCTCTTCAAGGTGACCCAGAATCGACTCGATCACCTCCTCAGCACCTTGCTCCTTCAATATCTGCGCGGCCAGGTATGCGTACGAGAAACGCGCGTAAGCCTGCTTCACCTCGCGCTTCGTGCGCGGATCAAACGTGGCGCGCACGCCCTGCGAAACCGACAGCAACAAGCGCGCCCGACTGGATTCGTCAATAATCTTTTCGCGCTGAACCAGCGCTTCAACGTCCCGAGCAATCTGCCCACCCGAACCCACCAGCCGCTCGCGCTGACGTTCCAGCGCCGACCCCGCCGCTTCGTCAACGCTGTCAAGCGCGGCATCCCACTCCATGCGCACCAGCGAGTCCTTGCTCAGGCCGAGCGAATCGCCGATGCGATTTTCGAGCGAGCCGATCAATCGCGTTAGCGCCGTGTCGGTTAATTGCGTTTTGACGGAGGTGCGGATGTCCTTGCTGATTTTTTCTGGGTCCGAGACCAGCATGCGCATCTGGTCGTTGTTCAACTTCATATTCACGCGCAGGTTGGATTGCAGTTCTTCAAAAATCTGTTGAGGTTTGCGGGCATCTTCCGAGTCGCCCAAGCCTTGAAAGAACATATCCAAAATATCTTCGCGCTCGGCAATCTGCTTTTCGAGCGCCTCGGTGGCGCGCTCTATGATGACCTCAACTGCTTTCTCGAGATGCTCCTGCTCGGCCTCAATGGCGCGACGGGCCACATCCACCACGGCGGCCTTTAAGTCCGTGGCGTCTTCGAGTTCAGGCTCCAGCGTGCGGATGGTAAAGTTCGGGAAGAACTTATCGCCGCTGAGCATAAACGGCGGCTGGACCTGTTCAAGCCAGGCCAGCAAACGCCAGCCGCCATCTTCGTCTTCAAAGGCTGTCTCCACGCGCGAGCGCACTTCGGCGTCGAGCAGTTCGTGAATGTCTTCCTGCAAATCTTCTTTCGCAAACACGCGGTCACGCTGACTGTAAATCTGTTTGCGTTGATTGTTGAGCACGTCGTCATATTCAAGCAAATGCTTGCGCACGTCGAAGTTTGCGCCCTCCACACGATGCTGCGATTGCTCGATGACATTGCTGAC
>VFKQ01000385.1 GCA_009885445.1 Anaerolineaceae bacterium
CTGTCGCCGAGCACGTTCGCGGCCAGCATCACCACGGGACGCGAGTCTAGCCCGAGGGCTTTGCGCGTTTCATCCGCGCCCTGCGAGGAGACGTATTGCCACAGCCGCTTGGATTTTCCCCAGACGCGCGCGCCGCGACGGGCGTTCTCCAAATCTGCGACGCGCTCAAACATGGAATCGGTGATTGGTAATTTGCAACGCTCCACAAGATAGTCCGTGTCCTGTTGCATGATGGACGAGTTCTGCGCCAGCCAAATCTGCTCGCGCTGGTCGTTGAACTCATAAGTGACTGCGGGGATGCCGAGATGACGCGCCACGCGAAAGACGATGCCCATTTCGAGAATCAGTCCGTTGGGCACGAGCACAACTTCGGGGCGATTCTTTTGCATGTAAGTCAACGCGGACTGCGCCGCGAAGGTGTTGCGTTCAATGCGCAAATCATAAAGCGCGCGTTCCGCTGGATTCTGCATGTCCACTTCTTCGCGCATCAGCGTGTACTGCGCATCCCAGAGGGAGATTTCTTTTATGTCGGCTTGAAGTTCGCTTGGTAAATTCTGGAGTTCGCCCGCTTGCTGGCGCGCATCGGGGAGCAAGCTCCCCGAGTCCATATTAATATGTTTCACCAGCGGACTCAGGGCAGATAACGCATCACGCGTGTGCAAGACACGCTGGCGTTGAGTCAGACTGTCCATGCGCTTGTGCCACTCGGAATAGGGCAGAGTCATCAATGTAACTTTGTGTCCCAGCCCGGCCAGCGCCAAACTAATGACGGCGGATTGCTCCACCCAATAATGCAACGTGGAGAAAAACAAAATATTTTTTCCAGCAAGTGCCGTCTTTGCTATCGGCGCGACTCTTGCCACAGCATCCGGCAAATATTTTTTCAGCGCATCGAGATTGTAATGGTCCCTGCGGGCGCGGTGCTTTTGCCGAAGGCTGTAATCCAGTTCGGCGACGAGAGGCAGACTGCCAAGGAAATTGCGCAGGGAATTTTTGTTCATAGAAGAGAGCAGAGAATAGCGAGAAGAGAACAGTGGAGAGCAAGGGTTACTACTCTCTGTTCTCTGATCATCTAATCACTAATTTTTTCAATCTTCCATTCCAGCCGCGGACGAATCGGGCCGACGCGCGGTTCGGGCCATTGCGTGCCGGGCGCGCCGCTGATGTCCACGTTGAAGGCCAGCGCGTTTTCGTCCATGAAGTAGCGCTTCACGGCGAACGAACTCGCGTTCACGCCCACGCTGTAACGTCCCTCGTTGAAAATGTCGGGCGGCAGAATCACGCGGCTGACGTAACGTCCCGCAGAACGCGCGCCGAATTTTTCAAACATCATTGGGTCGTCGGTGTCGAACGAGGTGAACACATATTCGCCGCGCATGGTCGAGAGATAAATTCCGACGCGCAAACCCGTTATGGGCGCGGTCAGTTCGTATTCAAATTCGAGCGACGAGGACTCGGTCGAGCGGATCGTGTCCACGACTTTGCCGCTTCTATCGCGGACCGTGAGGCGGGTCGGGCGGAACGGAGCGCTCGCCGCTGACACTTCGTCCGCATCCCAAATCCGCTCGCCCGATTCGGCTTGACCAGATGAAAGATAAAAGTCCACGGCCTCTTGCGTAGGCGCGCGCATCAAAAGTTTTCCTTTGTTGAGCACGATGGCTTCCTGCGTGAGGCGCAAAATGGCGGACATGTTGTGGCTGACAAAAAGCACCGTGCGGCCCTGTTGCGCAACGTCGCTCATCTTGCCGAGACACTTGCGCTGAAACTCGGCGTCGCCCACGGCGAGCACTTCGTCCACGACGAGAATCTCCGGCTCGAGGTGCGCGGCCACCGCGAAAGCGAGACGCAGATACATGCCCGACGAATAACGTTTGACGGGCGTGTCTATGAATTGGCCGACTTCAGAAAAGTCGACCATCTCGTCAAACTTCGAGTCGATCTCGGCGCGCTTCATGCCGAGGATGGCGCCGTTCATAAAAATATTTTCGCGGCCGGTCAGTTCGGGATGAAAGCCCGTGCCCACTTCGAGCAGTGAGCCGACTCGTCCGCGCACCGACACCGTGCCCGTGGTGGGTTCAGTGACGCGCGAGAGAATCTTAAGCAAGGTGCTTTTGCCCGCGCCGTTGCGCCCGACGATGCCGAGCACTTTGCCTTCTTCGAGGTCGAAGGAAATGTCTTTGAGCGCCCAGATGAAATTCTGTCCCGAGTTGCGGGGTGCGAGTTGCGGGTTGCGTTTCACTAGAGACGCGGCGAAACGAAACGGCGCTTTGATGGTGTCCACTATTTGTTCGCGCAACATGCCGTAGCGGAACTTGGTCTGCGCGGTGCCGATGTCGTAACGTTTGCTGATGTTTTTTACAGAGATGGCGGTTGTCATAAGAGTAATTGGTAAATGGTAATTGAGTCGGGGAGAAATGGAGAATTAGAGAGAAGAGAGAAGAGAGAAGAGAGAAGAGAGTAGTGAGTAGTGAGTAGTGAGTAGTGAGTAGTGAGTGCAAACTATTCACCATTCTCTATTCTCTTCCTATATCGTATCCGCGAAGGTGCGTTCCATGGAGCGGAAATAAAATAGTCCGCTGACGAGGACGAGCAGCGAGATGGCCGCAGAAACGTATAGCGCCGCATCGGGGCCGCTCCCCGCGTTGAGCAGTGCCCAGCGGAATCCATTGACGACTCCCGCCATCGGGTTGAGCGAATAGACGAGTTGCCACTGGTCTGAAATCACTTTGGCTGAGTATGCGACGGGTGTAATGAACAACCAGAATTGAGTCAGAAAAGGAAGCACGTAATTCACGTCGCGATATTTGACGTTGATTGCCGAGAGCCACAGTGCCACGCCCAGAGCGGTGATGATGGCCAGCAACATGAACAGCGGCAAGGCCCACAGCGCTGTCCACGAGGGCGTGATGTTGTAGTAGAACATCATGCCAACGAGGATGACAAACGAGATGGCAAAGTCCACCAGGCCGGCGAGCACCGAAGAGATGGGCAGGACCAGGCGCGGAAAATAGATTTTGGAAATCATATTGTGATTCGCGGTCAACGAACGACTGCCCTGATTGAGCGCGGCGGCGAAGAGTCCCCAGGGCAGGAGCGCGGAGAAAGCGAAGATGGGATAGGGGATTCCGTCGGTGGGAACTTTGGCGACTGTGCCAAAAAGGAAATTGAAGACCAGCATGGTCATCACGGGTTGGATGATGGCCCACAACGCGCCGAGCGCTGTCTGCTTGTAGCGGACTTTGAGTTCACGCCAGATCATAAAGAAGACCAGTTCGCGATACTTCCACAAGTCACCCAGCCTGAGCGCGGCGAGTCCGCTGGAGGGCTTGATGTAGATGGTGGTGGGTTCGTGTTTTGTAAGTTCAGTCATCAGATGATTAGAGAGAAGAGAATAGAGAACAGAAAGAACTCCGTTCCGCACTACTCCCTGTTCTCTACTCCCTATTCTCTATTATCTGCTTGTTTGCCTTGAACCATTCAATCGTCCTGCGCATGCCATCTTCAAAAGAGACTTGCGCGCTCCAGCCGAAGAGTTCTTTGGCGCGAGTCACGTCGAGTCCGCGGCGGGGCTGGCCGTTGGGTTTGTCAGTTTGCCAGGTGAGTGTGCCGTTAAAGCCGGTCATTTTGACGACGAGTTCGGCCAAATCCTTAATCGAGATTTCGTAGCCCGAGCCGATGTTGACGGGCTGGTCGCCGTTGTATTTTTCGGCGGCGCTAACGATGCCATCGGCGGCGTCTTCGACGTAGAGGAATTCGCGCGTCGGCGAACCGTCGCCCCAGATGGGCAGTGACTTGTCGCCGCGTTCGTTCGCTTCGACGGCCTTCCGAATCAATGCGGGGATGACGTGCGATGTTTGTAAATTGAAGTTATCACCCGGGCCGTACAAATTCACCGGCAACAAATAAATAGCATTGAAGCCATATTGCTGGCGATAAGTCTGTGCCTGCACGAGCATCATCTTTTTGGCCAGGCCATACGGCGCGTTGGTCTCTTCGGGGTAGCCGTTCCACAAGTCATCTTCTTTAAAAGGAACAGGCGTAAATTTTGGGTACGCGCAGACCGTGCCCGTGGCCACAAATTTTCCGACGCCGTGTTTATAGGCATGGTGCATCAGCTCCACGCCCATGATCATGTTGTCGTAAAAGAATTCGGCGGGATGCTCGCGATTCGCGCCGATGCCGCCCACGTTTGCAGCAAGGTGAATCGTGACCACATTTTTTGGATCCACGCCTTTTAGCGCGTCCGCATACAAACGTTCGACGGCCTCACGCTGGGTCAGGTCGTAATCCTTTTTGCGCGGGACGAAAATGTCCACTGCGCCGCGCGCCTTGAGATTCGCAATCACGAACGCGCCGAGGAAACCTCCGCCGCCGGTGACGATGACTCTTTTTCCTTGCCAGAAATTTTCTGCCATAATCAGTCTCCTGATAATTACCAATTACCATTTATTGTTTTCGTAATTGGTAATTGGTAATTATTGAACGATGAACTGCGCATTCCGATACTTCTCATCCTGCGGATTGCGAATCAATCCGCTCTTCAGCGCGAAGACCAATTCGCGGATGCCGTCGTCAACATTCAAGATTGTTTCAAAGCCGAGTTCGCGTTTAATTTTTTCAAACGATACGCTGATGTCGCGCATGTCGCCGCCGAAAGTTAAATCTTTGTAATCCACAATAGTCTGCGGCATGCGCCGAAGAATCAATTGCACGATTTCATCTTTGGTGTAGTTGCCGCTGTCGGTGCCGAGATTGAAAATTTGTCCGCGTATTTTTTGCTCAGGCGCGTCGAGTCCCGACAAGATGCCGCGCACCACGTCACGCACATGCACGAACGAGCGCGTGTATCCGCGCTGATAAATAATCAGTTCGCGTTTGGTGAAGGCGTCGAGCACAAATTGGTTGATGATCAAATCAAAACGCGTGCGCGGCGAGATGCCATACAGCGTGGCAAAACGAAACGACAACGGCGCAGTGACGGAATCTTTTTGCGCCAATAAAAATTCTTCAGCCGCAATTTTTGTTTCCGCATACAACGATTGTGGATTTAATGGGGACTCTTCGGTGACGGGTTTGCCGTCTGTAGACAGGCCATAGTTGCTATACGTGGACGCAAACACGAATCGTCCCGCGCCCAAAGCGGACGCCTGCTCGAAGACTTGCTTCGTCGCTTCGACGTTGTAGCGCCACGCGGCCTGACGTCCCACCGCCTGACAGGCGGGGAAGCCGACGATGGCCGCCAGGTGGATGACCGAGTCTGGTTTGGGCCAACCCGCTTTCCCGTAAGTGCTTCGGGACGATGTCAGCGCGTCACGCACCGCGCGGGGTTCGGTCACGTCGGTTTTGACGAAATTAAAATTGGGGTGGTGCAAAAATCCAACGAGGGACTCTCCGCCGAAGAGCAGACTGTCTAGCACGGTGACGCGCCAATTCGCGCGGAGCAGTTCCGAGGTCAGCAGTGAACCGATGTAGCCTGCGCCGCCGGTGATGAGGGCGTGTCGTGATTCGTTCATTGAGTCACCGCCGAAGGCAGGCGCAGAGTCACTTTGAAGCCTTTGACTTCGAGCGCGGGCGCGTTGCTATCGTTGACGATTTGCAGACCCTGCTCGAGGCAGGTGAGGCGGGCGATGTCGGCCACGTCGCCGCCGCCGAGGATGCGCACACGCTCGTGCCCGTCGCGGCGAATCGCGCTGACGTGTTCCTTGACGCGTTGGCGTGTTTTGCGATACAGGTCGAAGGAGCGCTCGAGGTAGTCCACTGCCAGGCGGGCGCGCAGGGCGATGCCTTCGGGCGTGATGATGTAGCGCAGTTTTTTGCGCTCGGCGCGCGAGACTTTGACGTAGCCCTTTTCGATGAGGCGCTTGATGTGCCAGTTGACCGTGCCGACGGCCACGCCGAGTTGCGTGGCCAGCGTGGACTGGTTCACGTTCGGGTCGCTCTCGATTTGCTCGAGCAGGGTCAGTTCGCGGGTGGTTTCGGGGGTTTCCATGTTGTTTTTCAATCCAAAATTCAGTGACTGAATTATAACATAGCGGCCCCCTTCCCAGCCTTCCCCCATTTCAGTTCTCCCGGTAGTGGTTAAATAGCAAGTGCTGATTTGGCGAGATTGTAGCGAATTATGTAGAGTCGAGTAACCCATTCATGATAGAAATCGGACTTTGAAAACGATAAAGTCTTGCGCACATAGCGCGCATTCAATTGGCCAC
>VFKQ01000101.1 GCA_009885445.1 Anaerolineaceae bacterium
CAACACGCCCACAACCCCGTGGACTGGTTCCCGTGGGGCGAGGAAGCTTTGCAAAAAGCGCGCGCCGAAAACAAACCCATCTTCCTCAGCATCGGCTACGCGGCATGTCATTGGTGTCACGTAATGAGCCACGAATCCTTTGAAGACCCCGCCATCGCCGCGCTGATGAACGAACACTTCGTCAACATCAAAGTGGACCGCGAAGAGCGCCCCGACCTCGACGGCATCTACATGCAAGCCGTCACCGCCCTCACCGGTTCGGGCGGCTGGCCGATGAGCGTGTTCCTCACCCCCGATTTACGTCCGTTTTATGGCGGCACATATTTTCCGCCCAGCGCGCGCTATCGCGAAGCATCCCGTAGGGGCAACATGCCCTCCTTTCGCGACCTGCTCACGTCCATGAATGATGCGTGGCATAACCGCCGCGATGAAATTGAAAAAGCAGGCGCACAACTCGCCGCGCATTTGCGCGCGCAAGCCATCACCAGCGCGGGCACAGATGTCTTCACACAAGAAAAACTATCAGCCGCAGAAAAATCATTAATCGATTCCTACGATTGGACTCACGGCGGCTGGGGCGCCGCGCCAAAATTTCCGCAAGCCATGACGATTGAATTTCTCCTCGCCCGCTCCGCCCTCACCCCCAACCCCTCTCCCGAATACAGGAGAGGGGAGTCTGTCGCACTGCACGCCCTCAAAGCCATGGCGCGCGGCGGCATGTACGACGTGGTCGGCGGCGGCTTCGCGCGTTACAGCACCGACAACAATTGGCTCGTGCCGCATTTTGAAAAAATGCTTTACGACAACGCACTGCTCGTCCGCGCCTATTTACACGCCTACCAAATCAGCGGCGATAATTTTTACAAACGCATTGTTGAAGAAAGCCTCGCATTCATCCAACGCGAAATGACTCACCCCCTCGGCGGCTTCTACTCCTCGCTCGACGCAGACTCGGAAGGCGTAGAGGGAAAATTTTATGTGTGGACAAGAGCAGAGATTAGAGAACAGCTATTAGAAAATAGTGATTTTTTTGAAGCGGCTTATGGAATCAGCGATAAAGGAAATTGGGACGGCGCGACAGTTTTACAGCGCGCCCTCGACGACGCCTCCCTCGCCGTCCGCTTCAAACTTAGCCCCGAGCGGGTGCCCCAAAAACTAGCCGATTGCCACTCCGTCCTTCTCGACGCCCGCGCAAAAAGAATCCGCCCGGGCACCGACGATAAAATTCTCGCCGCCTGGAACGGACTCATGCTCGCCGCCCTCGCCGAGGCCGCACGCGTTCTTGATAACCCCCAATACATCATTCTGGCTACGCGTAACGCCGAATTTTTGTTGAGCGAACTGCGCCCCAATGGTCAACTGCGCCGCGCCTGGCGTGAGGGACGCACTGGCGGCGAAGTCTTCCTCGAAGATTACGCCGCGTTGATTCTCGGCTTGCTTGAACTTTACCAAACCGACTTCAACGATAAATGGTTCGCGTCCGCGCTCTCGCTGGCTGACGAAATGATTCTGCGCTTCAGCGATTCTGACGGCGGATTCTTCGACACGCCCAGCGACGGCGAGTCCCTGCTTGTGCGGCCCAAAGATATTCAAGACAATGCCACGCCCAGCGGCAACGCATTGGCGGCTGAGGCGTTGCTCAAACTGGCCGCGCTGACAGATCGCGGCGACCTGCGCGACCTCGCCGAGAAAGCCATGCGTTTGCCGGTTGACTTTGCGACTCGCTATCCCACAGGTTTTGCGCGCTGGCTTTCGTCAGCGGGGTTTATGCTCGGGTCGGGCAGGCAAATTGCAGTGGTGGGCGATGCGGCCGAGGCCAGGAAGTTGATAAATGTCGTTCGAGAAAGATTCCGCCCGCAGGTTGTAGTGGCCGCTGGCGGAGTCCCGCCCTCCGCATTATCCCCCGCCCTGTTGCGCGAACGCCCGCTGGTAGACGGAAAACCTGCGGCGTATGTGTGCGAAAATTTTGTGTGCAAACGGCCCGTAACCAGCGCCGACGAATTACGCGAGCTGTTGAAATAAAAAACTTCCCCGAGCAATCGGGGAAGTTTTTTTGGGTGGTCTAACTTTTGCTTTGGGGCGGGTCTTTCTTTTCTTCGTCCTCTTTACCAGAGGCGAGGCCTTCACGGAAATTGCGGATGCTCTGGCCAAGTTCTGCGGCAATCTTGCCGATGCGGCCCGGGCCGAATAGCAAAAGAACAACGACCAATACGATGACGATCTCAGGGGTGCCTATCCGAGTAAACATTTTTGCTCCTTATCTCTTTAGCTGTAACTTTACCACAAGCATATTAAACGCGCCAAGCTCACGAACCGCGGCCCCAGATGAGGCCCTCGATGAAGCGTCCGATGCGATGCCAGATGGAGCGCAAACGCGCGCGCACACGATAACGCTCGGGGTGAATTTTGTGTGCTGAGGAAGCGGTCAGCGGGCCGGTCCACTCGGCGGAGAGGGCGCCCCAGGTAAGGCCGCCTCCAAAACCAACAAACACAATTTTATTGCCGGGCTTGATCTGTCCCTTTTGAACAGCTTCGACGGTGGCAATCGGAATGGACGCAGTGGAGGTGTTGCCGTAGTCCTGCAAGTTAATGATGAAGCGGTCTATGGGCAGTTTCAATCCGCGCGCGGCGGCTTCAATGATGCGATAATTTGCCTGATGCGGGACGATCCATTGAATGTCATCGAGGCTGAGGTTCGATTTTTTTAGGACTTCCAGTGTGGCAGATGCCATTACCTTGGTGGCAAAGCGATAAACTTCTTTGCCGTCCATGTGAATCTGATGCCGGCCTTCGCGCACAGTCGCCTCGGTGGGCGTCATGGCACTGCCGCTAGCCGGGATGATGAGCAAATCGCCGCCGGAGCCGTCGGAGTGCATCACAGCAGAAATGACTCCGCCGGGCGTTTCGCTGGCCTGCAAAATAAATGCGCCCGCGCCATCGCCAAACAGGATGCAGGTTCCGCGGTCCTGCCAGTTGACGTAGCGCGACATGGCTTCGGTGCCAATGACCAACGCATTTTTGATCGCGCCACTGCGAATAGATTGAGCCGCCATATTCATCGCAAAAATGAAACCCGAGCAAGCCGCTAAAATATCGAAGGCGCCAGCCTTGGTGGCGCCGAGCCTATCTTGAATCAAACAAGCTGTGGCCGGAAAGACGTAATCGGGCGATGAGCTGGAACAAATAATTAAGTCCAGTTCAGTGGGCGCAAGGTTGGCAACTTCGAGAGCCTTGAAGGAAGCCTCCAGGCCAAGCGAGGAGGCCGTCTCTCCTGGGCGGACGATGTGACGCTGGCGAATGCCAGTGCGCTCGCGAATCCAAGCGTCGTTGGTATCCACCATCTTCGAGAGATCGTCGTTTGTCAGGATCGTATCAGGGACAGACATCCCCCAACCTGTGATATGGGCGTTAGGCATAGGATTCTCTTTAGGCCTCGAAGCGACTCAAAATTACAGTTGCGTTATGGCCGCCAAATCCAAACGAGTTTGAAAGCGCGTGCCTGGGTTGTCCCGCGCGCGCCTGATTGGGCACATAGTCCAGGTCGCAGATGGGGTCTGGGGTTTCATAATTAATCGTGGGAGGAATAATATTATCAGTGAGCACTTTTGCGCACACCAGCGCCTCCAGTGAACCAGCCGCGCCAAGCAAATGCCCGGTCATAGACTTGGTGGACGAAATCGGAATGTTATAGGCATGTTCGCCGAATACCGATTTAATGGCCATTGTCTCGCCTTTGTCATTTAATTGTGTTGAAGTGCCATGCGCATTAATATAGCCAATATCGCGCACGCTCAAACCGGCATTATCGAGGGCGGCCTGCATCGAGAGGATTGCCCCCGCGCCATTTTCAACCGGCGCTGATATATGGTGCGCGTCGTCCGACGTTCCGTAGCCGCTAAACTCACAAATGATTTTTGCGCCGCGCGTCTGCGCCGACTCAAGCGACTCAAGCACCAGCACCGCCGCACCTTCGCTCAACACAAAGCCATTACGATTCAAATCAAACGGGCGGCAGGCACGTTTGGGGTCACCGCTGAAAGTGGTCAACGCGCCCATCACATTCAGCCCGGCCATAACAACGGGGACAATGGTTGCCTCCGCGCCGCCAGCGATCATAATATCAGCAGCGCCGCGGCGAATCATCTCGAAGGCCTCGCCAAGTGTATTGGTGCCTGTTGCGCAGGCTGTCGAAATAGACATGTTCGGTCCGCGCGCGCCAGTACGGATGGCAATGACACCCGCCGCTCCATCGGTAATCATCATCGGAATCAAGAACGGACTGACGCGGTCAGGTCCGCGCTCGCGATAGGCGTCAAGCTCTTGCATGATTGTGCCGATTCCGCCAATGCCCGAGCCGATGACAATACCCACGCGGTCACGATTCGATTCGTCTATTTTCAGGCCGGAATCTTGAAGCGCTTCATCAGTGGCGACCACAGCCAGTTGCGTAAAGCGGTCCATCTTGCGCGCCTCGCGCATGCCCAACAGGGCCACTGCGTCAAACCCTTTTACTTCACCTGCAAATTTTGTTTTGTGCAGGCTGGCGTCAAACAAAGTGATTGGCGCGATTCCAGATTCGCCTGCCAGCAAAGCCTGCCATGTGGCCTGCGTGGTACTTCCCACCGGGCTGATACAGCCCAACCCCGTTACAACAACTCTTTTATGCATAGCTCCTCCGAATTGCCGCGCGGCAATGATTCATTAATTCATCAAATGTCTTGTCTGAAAGATTAGCAGTTATAACACACGAAAAAAACAAGCGATGCGGCCTACTTGCGCAAGTCTGTCAGACACTTAAAAATCTGTTGGATGTGCATCCGGTCATGCTCGGCATTAAAGGCGACCAGCTCCGAGAGCGGAGTCGGCCCAAAGATGGCGTGCCGCGCCTTTCTCGCCCATTGAGCGGGTTCGAGCGCAACCAGCCTTTCCAGCGTCCCAAGCCGCGCAGACGTGAAATCCCGCAAAGCTGTGTGTGCGTCCTGGCGCGCATATGCGCGAGCCTCCACCCAGTCATCGGGCATTTGCGCAGGGACGAAGGGCTCGTGTTCGTTGACGATCAAATCAACGCGCGGTTGATTTATCTCGCGCTCAACATCACGCATGTGACAGAGCACTTCGGTGATTGACCACTCCTCGGGCGCGGGGCGAGTTGTCAGCGTTGTGGCGGATTCAGATTCGAGGAGACTCGTCAGCGCGGCGGGGGTGGCGCGCAAAATGGCCAGCGAAGACTCTGAAGAGGCGTAACCCGGCACGAGCGCGGAGAGGTCCGTCTGTTCGAGCCAGGCGCGTAGCTCGGCGAGGAGTCCGCGGCCCGTGGGGGCGAATCCGTTTGCGGACGGGGTTGTGTCCAATGTATGAAAAGTGGGCAGACCCAAAATCGCGGCGGGTTGTAAATCCTGTTCAACATCATTACCAATCATGAGGGCGGGGCCATCCGGCCAGCCGAGGCGCGCCATCACTTCGGCCACGTAGGCGGGATGCGGTTTTAGAAAATGAAAAGTTTCGTAGGAGGAAATAATTTCAAACGGATATTTTTCGGGCGGCAGACCGGCCCAGCGCAGACGGGCGAGCGTGGCCTTGCGTGGAAAAAAGGGACTGGTGGCAATGGCCACGCGGTGACCGGCGCTAAAGGCCCAATTTATTAATTCTTGCGCGCCGTCAATTTGTTTGGCGTGCGCTTGCAGGGTGGGAAAAATATTGTCGTAGTAATCTTCGAGAATCGGTTGAAGGAATTGCGAGTCAACATTAAGCGACGGATAAAAACTGTCGTTGAACACTTCGCGCAGGGTGTTGGCTGGGTCGGTGCTGGCCATCATGGCGCGCGTGCCAGCGGCCAAATATTTGATCAATGATTCGGGCGGAATATGCGGCGCGAGATGTTCGGCCAGGCTTTGAAAATAAGCGGGGACGAGGGAGTTGAGGTCGGTGTCGAGCAGGGTGCCGTCGAGGTCGAAGAGCAGGGTGAGGGTCATCGGTTTTCAGTTTTCAGTTTTCAGTTTTCAGAGAAGGGGCGCAGATAGATTCCCTTACCGCGATGATGCGAGGGTTTGTGCATTCGGGCCGGTTTCAACTTAGCCCTTAACTTGAAAGACGGGCGGGAGGGGATGGCATTGGCCGCAACCGATGTGCGGCTCAGCAACGGCTTGATGAGTTTTGTCGCAATATGCGCGGACGTTTACTTGCTTGCGAAATAATTCAAGTAGCGGGCGCGCAATGCGCGGCTTAAGTTGAATAAACTGACAGGCATTGGCGCGTTTGATGGCGGGCACCGGGCAGGTGCGGCACAGCGAGGCGTCCCACTCGAGTCCTGCGCTTTGCAGGAGGCGGCATTCTTCGTGGTTGCGGCCACGCATGTAGTCGCCGTAGAAGAAATCGCATTCAGCGCCGTAGGGGGTTTTCATGAGGGAAAAGATGAAAGATGAAAGATGAAAGATGAAAGAAAAAGTTGCAGGTTGTGGAAATTTTTCAACCTGCAACTTTCAACTTTAAACCCGGGTGAGGTAGTCGCCGGTGCGCGTGTCCACTTTGATGCGGTCGCCGACGTTGACGAAGTTGGGCACTTGCACCGTGAGGCCGGTGTCGGTGGTGACTTTTTTGGTGACGCCGGTGGCGGTGTCGCCGCGAATGGCCATCTCGGCTTCGACAATGTCCATTTCGACAGAGGTGGGCAATTCGATGTCGAGCGGTTTGCCGTTGTAGAAGGTGAGCTTGGCTTCCATGCCTTCTTTGAGGAAGAGCGCTGTGTCGCCGACCATATCCCTGTTCAACGCGGGTTGCTCGAAGGTTTCATTGTCCATGAAGTAGAAGAACTCGCTGTCGCTGTATAAATAAGACACATTATGAAAATCAAGACTCACGTCTTGCACGCTTTGACCAGAACTGAAGGTGCGCTCGATGTTGGCGCCCGAGATCAAGTTGCGCGCCTTGATGCGAATGGAGGCGTTGCCGCGACCGGTTTTGTTGTGGCTGTAGTCGAGCACTTTGTAGAGAGAGCCGTCCATTTCGAAGGTTACGCCTTTGCGTAGTTCGTTGACATCTATCATTTCTAATTACCTCTTTCAGGGATTGCGATCGGGCGAGATTATAAGGGAGGAGGGGTGAAAGGTAAACAGGTATAGAAGTGTTTACATGTCTACGTGTTTACTCGCTTGCGCCTGCCCGTGAGCGGCTTCGGCATTCTTGTCTTCGCTCAATAACTGGATTGCATGTTCAAGCACATCAGCCACAAACCCGAGGCTCTCGACTGCGCCTTGGGGACTGCCGGGCAAATTGATAATGAGGGTGCGACCCCGAATGCCGGTCACTGCGCGCGAGAGCATGGCGTGCGGGGTGACTTTGAGACTCTGCACACGAATCGATTCAGCCAGGCCGGGCGCGTCGCGTTCGATGATGGCGCGCGTGGCTTCGGGGGTGACGTCGCGCGGGGCGAAGCCGGTGCCGCCGCTGGTGAGGATGACGTCCACGTCGAGGCGGGCGCACCAGGCTGTCAGCGTGGAGGAAATCTGGTCGCGCTCATCAGGCACAACGGCGACGATTGAGACGAGCCAGCCTCGGGCGTGGACAAAGTCTGTGAGGGCGGGCCCGCTTAGGTCGGGGCGTGTGCCGCGCGCGGAGCGATCTGAAACGGTTAGGATTCCAAAGCGCAGAGTCATGTATCTATGAGCGCAGAATCAAATCGTCACTCTGCGCAGTTAACTAACACTGCGTAGAATCGCGATCAAATCATCGGGCATGAACGGTTTTTGAATGAATGCGTTTGCGCCGCGCGCCATGCACTGATCATTGAAGTCGAGGCCGGAGGCCATGACCACGCGCACCGCCCCACCGCCCGCCATGGCGCGCATTTTGGTGAGCACGTCAATTCCGTTTTCATTTAAGAGATGCACATCCATGAGCAGGATGTCGGGCTTTTCGCGCAACACTGCTTCAATAATATTAGAGTCGGGTTGCAGGGCATGCACTTCAAACCCTTCCATTTTGAGCAGGATCTCAAGCAGGGAGAGCATGGTGGTGTCATCTTCGGCGAGCATTATTTTTGGCATTTTTCTTTTCCTCCGACTTTTTTGGTTTTTTGAGAGCGACCTTTTTTTTCACGGAACGCGGCGCGGCTTTTTCGAGCGCGGCCTTGAGCACATCCTCGACCGTTTGGGCGAATACAAATTTCATGGTCTTCTTCACTTCATCGGGCACATCGTCGAGGTCTTGTTTGTTGCGCTTGGGCAGAATGACGGTGCGCAGTCCATTGCGATGGGCGGCGATGATTTTCTCCTTGATGCCGCCCACAGGCAGGACTTGCCCGCGAAGGGTGATTTCGCCGGTCATGCCCACGTTCGGGCGCACCTTGCGGCCGGAGACGAGCGACACGATCGAGGTGGCCATCGTGACGCCTGCAGAAGGCCCGTCTTTGGGTGTGGCGCCAGCGGGCACGTGCAAGTGGATGTCGGCCTTATCGTAGAAATCTGCGGCCAGCCCGAGCGCCTCGGCGCGCGAGCGCACGTAGGAAAGTGCGGCACGCGCAGACTCTTGCATGACGTTACCCACGGAGCCGGTGATTTGAAAACCCTTGCTACCGGGCATGCGCGATGATTCAATGTAGAGGATGTCGCCGCCAAAAGAGGTCCATGCCAGGCCGGGCACCACGCCCGGGACGGAGGTGCGCTGGTTGATTTCTTCTTGTGCATGATAGATAGGGTTGTCGAGCAGTTCTTCGATAATTTTGGGCGTGATCACTTTTTTGCCACGTTTGCCCTCGGCAATGCGCGTGCCAATCTTGCGCGCGACTGCGCCGATGCGGCGCTCAAGATTGCGCACGCCGGCTTCACGTGTGTATTCGCGAATCAATTTTTGCAACGAGGCGTCATCAAATTTAATTTCTTTGGGGCGCAGTCCATTCTCGCGTAGTTGACGCGGAATTAAGTAGCCGCGCGCGATGGCAATTTTTTCGCGGTCTGTGTAACCTGAAAGAAAGATGATTTCCATGCGGTCACGCAACGGGCCGGGGATTGTCTCGAGGGTGTTGGCCGTGGTGATGAACATGACCTGCGAAAGGTCTATGGGCACTTCGAGGTAGTTGTCACGAAATTCGATGTTCTGTTCGGGGTCGAGCACTTCGAGCAGGGCCGAGGCCGGGTCGCCGTGAAAGTCGAAGACGAGTTTGTCAATTTCATCGAGCATAAAAACCGGATTGCGACTCTCGACGCGGCGCAGAGCCTGCAAAATGCGGCCAGGCATGGCGCCAATGTAGGTGCGGCGGTGACCGCGAATCTCGGCTTCGTCGCGCATGCCGCCGAGGGAGATACGCGTGAACTTGCGCCCCATCGCGCGCGCAATCGACTGTCCGAGCGAGGTCTTGCCCACGCCGGGTGGGCCGACGAAACACAGAATCACGCCCTCACGCTCGCGGCGGATTTCATCGCCTGCTGGTTTTTTGTCATCTTTGCGGTCAAGGCGTAATTTGCGAATGGCGAGGAACTCGAGGATGCGGTCTTTGATGTCTTCGAGGCCGTAGTGGTCTGTGTTGAGTACTTTGCGCGCGTGGGGGATGTCGAGATTGTCCACGGTCTGCGCGCTCCACGGCATTGAAACGAGCCAATCGAGAAAAGTGCGAATGACGCCATATTCAGCGGCGGCAGTGGGCAGATGGGCCAGACGCTCCACTTCACGGACGGCAATCTTTTGCGCCTCTTCAGGCATTTTTGCGGCTTCGATGCGTTTGCGAAATTCTTCAGCTTCGGCGGCCTGCTCATCGTGCTCGCCGAGTTCTTTTTGAATGGCCTTCATTTGCTCGCGCAGGAAATAATCGCGTTGTACTTTTTCGATCTCGCCGCGCGCTTCATTTTGAATCTTCTGGCCGATGGCGAGTACCTCGGCTTCGCGCGCCAAAATGCCGACCAGCTTGCGCAGTTTTTCAGAGACCGAGTCAAGCTCAAGCAGTTGTTGCGCGTCGCGCAGGTCTATGCGTTGAAAGTTGGCAATGGTGTAAATGGTTTGCAGAGGGTCTTCGATCTGCAAAATGGACTGGGCCAACTCTTCAGGAAAAGAGGGAATTAACTGCACGATTTTTTGGAACTGGTCGCGGGCGTTGCGGGCCAGGGCATCCAGCTCAAGTCCGCTTTCGATTTTTTCGGGAGCGGGAATGATGCGCGCTTTGAGATAAGGTTCTTCCTGTACAAATTCGCCAAGACGAAAGCGGGTGCTGCCCTGCACAAGCAGGCGAATGGTGCCATCTGGTGCGCGCAAAAGACGATGCACGGTGGCGATGGTGCCCACGGTGTAGAGGTCGCTTGGGGAGGGCTGTTCCAGTTCGGGGTCGCGTGCGGCGACGAGTCCCACCAGCTTGGACTCGCCCGCCGTGACCTCGTCCACCAAACGAATGGAGCGCGGCTGACCCACTGTCAGCGGGACGGCGGTCGTCGGGAAGACCACCACCCCACGCAGGGGCAGAATCGGCAAAAATTCGGGCAGGGCGGTCGGCTCGGGCGTGCCGTCTGTTTCAGATTTGGGCTTGCCCTCTTTATTATTTTTGCCGCGTGAAAACAACGAAGGCAGGAATAACGATTCGTCAAAATTAGAATCGTTTTCCCACATCCAGTTAACGAACTCATTGGGGGTGGAATTCCAGCGGGATGCGCCCATGCTACTCTTTGGTGTTGATTCGGGTTAAATTCGGCGCGGCCTTTGGTAATGTGACCACCAAAAAACCGTCGGTATATTCGGCGCGCGCGTGATCCACGTTGATGGGGCCGGGTAAACTCAGCGCGGTGGAAAATTTGCCGGTGCGAATTTCCATCTGGTGGTATGCGCGTCTTTGTGGAACATCGGGGCGGGCGCCGTTAATCACCAGCAGTCCGTTTTCGTAGAGCACTTCAAAATCAGATTCGCTCATGCCAGCCAACTCCACGCGCACGACGTATTCATCCTGCGTTTCGTACACGTCGGTGGGCGGGCTCCACAACGTGGAATGCACCACCTGCCAGCTGAGCGCATGAATCAAATCACGGCGACGCTCGGCAAGATTAATGGTCGTTTCGGTTTTGCGGATGACGGCTGGCATAGTATTGCTCCTGACCAGTTAATTCAGGCGCCCCCGGCGGGACTCGAACCCACAACCTCCTGCTTAGAAGGCAGTTGCTCTATCCATTGAGCTACGGGAGCGAAGGCCTTGCGCAAAGCACAAGGTTATTGCACGGGTCTCAATCCTTTATAGATGCGCGGCCCCGCAAGGGTTGAGAGAATTATGTTGGCCGGGCGATTGAGGCGCGCGGCCAAATCGTCGGCGCTCATGGGCTGGTTGCCATTGACTAGAAACACACGGAAGACCGCCTCCACTAGTGCGGTCTGCGCAGTGAGGAATTCTGGCTGGCGCGCACAATGACTCATCAACGCATGTTGAATACCGTCCACTTGCTTCACTTCAGCGGTAACTTCGTCGACCCAATCCACCAGCTGTCCTTCAGCGAGGTCGGCCAGAGCATCTTGATGTTGTTGACAGAGTAACGAGCGCAAATACACATGCCAGTCGCGTTCATTTTCCTTCCACCAGTCAAAGTCAAGATGGAATGGGGTTTTGGTGGATGGTTTTAGAAAACTGGGACGGCGCACTTGCGTCGGTTCAGGGGTCATGGTTTCAGTCATGCTTATTCGTCCAATCGAAAATGTAGATCGCCAACATGAATAAATTCGGGTCGTGTGGCCAGCAGGGCCATCAACGGCGCGGGGGGCACACGGCGCAAAATGTTAATGGCCGCGTATAACTCCTGCACATGCACGTGGCCTTGCGGGCTGAGCTTCATTAATTCACGCATCAGGTTTATCGTCAGCGAATCAAAACCCTGGCGGTTTTTCGCGGCTAGTTCGCGCGCCGCGTCCACACCAGCGGCATCGGGCACGGCAATGGCCATGCGCTCATTTAGCTCAACGCCCACTTGCTGTTTCAACAAGGCGAAGACGAGACCGCCGTCCGCGCCGACGATGACCGTCCGCACCCAATCCCGCACCGGACGGCGGGTTAGCGCCTCGATGCGCACTTCTCCGGGTTGGTCGCCACGGCGCACACGAATCAGCCCGCCGGGAATTATGTCTTGACTCTTGTACCACTCGGTCAATCCATAAACATAGCCATGCTGACGCACCACCCAGGCGGGGATTTTTTTGCCATTCTTTGCATCCACCAAAGTGAAACGTACGCGCGGCGACTCGTAAGCGGTTGGGAAGAGACGCGCCGTACGCGCTGAGACGGGCAAAGTACCGGCGCGCCAATGCGGATATAACAAGCTGATGGTGACTTCATCCACAGCGACATCGGGTTCGTCGCTCAGTTCATCATCCACTTGCGCTTCGAGGTTGAGCATCGGCTCTGAAAGCGCCGCGCGATCATGTTCGATCTCAATGTATTGCAAGGGTGCCGGAGTGGCCTGCACACCGGCAGGCTCAAGCCGATGTAAGCACCACAGCACCTGCCCTGCCGGACCGACTTCGTCAAAGCGCTCATCTTCTTGAAGCGCATAATTAAGCGAGAATTCAGCCAGCTTGGCGTTGACGCCGGCGGGCATTTCGATATCTTTCATTAATGCTTCAGTGTGAAGAGGCTCGCCAGCAGACATATCCAGCACGGCTTCAGCAAGATTAAGGTGACCGGCATTGATGTCTAATAAGAGCGAGCGCGGAAACCAGCGCCCGGCAATGCGCACGAGACCTTCATCATTATCGAAGGCGGCGTCTAGTCTGGTTTCAAGACCGGCCCCATAGTCGCGCGTAACCGCTTCGGGGTCGAGCAACGAGGCGGAGGATTCGTCTACGGGCGGATTGTTGAGCGGGTGGGCTTCGAGTCCAGCGGCGAAGAATTTTTGTAGTCCATTGTTGAAGTCAACGGTGAGCACGTCAAATTCGCCAAGCTCGGGATTCATGCCAGCGCGCATGGAGACGACACGTCCGCTGGATTTTAAGGCCGGAAAGAAAATTGAATCGCCGGCGGAATATTTTTCTTTGGGCAGATAGGGTTTTTCCTGCAGGGTGTTTTTTGCGGCCTGCTCGTGCTCAACACGGATGCGCTCAGTAATCAGCACAGCGACAAGCTCACGCGGGGTAAGTGGCGTCTCGTGCTCGAACAGGTAAGTTTGCAGGGATTCGATATCTTTGGGGGTGATTTGAAGGACTTGCCAGTAATCAGCTGATAGTTGAAGGGGTGCGCTTGCCATAGACTGCCTTGTGCATTGATTTGTGTATTTGGATTATACCTGATTCGTGAACGAATGCACGCTTGGCGTATGAAACGGGGGCGGCTAAAAGAATGGGCTAAACTACTTTCACCACAGAGATCACTGAGTTCATGGAGAAAAAACAAGTGGGAAATCTCTCCCGTAAGAACATCGGGACAATGTGTGCGCTCTGTGGTAAAACCCACATGAAGCCCACAGCATTAGCCGCTTTATACAAAATCATGCATGGATTTCTCAGGGCCAAAATTTTTCAACGCGAATTGTGCGAATGGGTGAATTTTGGAAATAAACCGCAGAAAATTCGCGGCGCATGTGTACGCATTAAATGATAAATCTGTATTGACAAAGGCGGGCAAAAATAAAAGAGGCGTTGCAAGCGCCTCTTTTATTTTGAGTTACTTCACAATCTCGATCTCTTGTGGGCTGGTGTTTGGCACACGCCGGATTTCGCGACGGGCCTCCATGTCCAATTTGACGGTGCTGTAATACCACATCACGGGGCCGTCAAAGGTCTTGGTCAATTTGGATTCGATCATGTCGCCCAGATAGTTGGCGGCAGTGGGGCCGTTTTTATGCAGGACTTCGAGAATGGAATTACGAATCAAATCGTATTTTTCCTTCTCAATACGCGCGCCTTGTTTGCGCGGCTCGGGATGCAGGCTGAGGAAAAATTCTGCTGTGGCCATGGTTTAGTTGTTGGCGGGATTCATGCTGGTGTAGAGGGCCAGCACGTTGCCGGTGGGATCTTGAAAAACGCCGAACCAGCCGGTTTGCGGAATTTCCATCTTGGTCTGCAAAATTTTGCCGCCAAGTTTTTCCACGTTTTTCAGGTCGGCTTCAATGTCGTCGCTGTGGATGTAAACCAGCACCTGCCCGACCGGGTTGTCTTTTGAGGCAAGCGGGAATCCGCCACCTGAGCCGTCGACGGCTTCCCACATGGTGTAGTTCATTTCGGGGACGGGCGTGATTTTCCAGCCGAACAAATCGCTGTAGAAACTGGCGGCCGCGTCCACATTGGCGGCGGGGATTTCGACGTGGACAACATTGCGTTTTGACATGGGTTTTCTCCTGTGAGTAGCAGTTGGGACGATGCATTGATTCTAGAACGTGCGTTCTAGAATGTCAAGCCCCAGATGTGGTGAGTTTTTTGGCGAACGGCCCACATCTTGTCGGTGATAAAAAAATTGCCGGCAGTTGCACTGCCGGCCCGGAAGAAACTAAAAAATGACCAAATCAAAAAAATCAGGATGCAAATTTCGCAACAATGCGCAGAAATATTTCGCGATCATCCGCCATGATCTCTACGATCTTGAAGCCCACGTGATAGAGGTTGGGTTGAATGGTGTCGGTGCGGCACCACTTGGTTTGACCGACAAAAATGATGTAGGGCCGGTCAGCAAGATCGGGGGTTAGCTCGGCGCGCAGGTAGTAGTCTTTGTTGAGCGGCAACGGCTTGCTGGTTTCAAGGCGCAAGCCGTCGGGGCTGACATCCACCATATGCCCAAGCAATTCCTGGGTATCATCGTCGTCCACGCGCATATAGTAGGAAAATTTTTTGCGGGGGGTTGTTCGTTTCTCAGCCATTTCGATTCACCTTCACCTTTCTGGTAGACGATTAAACATAATCAAAAAGATCGTGGCGGCGTTTGGGCGATTTTGGCGCTGGATACGCTTGCATGAAGTCATCATGCAAGCCCAACAATTTTACAATAATACCCCAAAGTCCGCGGCCCTGCCCTGGTCCTATTTGCGAGGCGTGGCAGGCACTGGCCAGGCGCTTCGCTTCTTGGGCCGAGCGGACATTGAGGCTCACATGGATGGGGAAACTCACTTCGGCCAACTCTTTGATGTTGATGTCGCCATTGCGTCCAAATTTAGTGGGGTCTTTTCCGAAGAGAGTCATCAGGCGCATAGACCAGCGTAGGAAGCCGCGCGAGAAAACTTGAAAGTAGAGTGCGCCCGGTTGAAACGGGGCACCCGCCTCGGGGTGGAAAGAAGCGTCGTCCGCTTTTTCGAACGCGAGTACTGTGGCGTTGTGAATATGAATATGGTCGGGATGTTTGTATCCGCCGATGGGGTCGAAGGTGATGACCACGTCGGGCTTTAAGTCGCGGATATATTTGACGACACGACCGGCCACTTCGTCGAGCGAGTGGTTGATCTGCGCGTCAGGATGTTGGTTGGGCTCACTGCCGGGCATGCCCGAATCGCGATAGTCTAAAAAGAAAACGTCTTTCAGGCCGAGATATTTTGCGGCGCGCATTAATTCGTCGGTGCGCAGTTCGGCAATGTCTTTGAAGCCTTCCAAAAATTTTGCGTCCACGCTGCCCACTTCACCGCGCGTGGCGCAGATGTAATAAGTGTCATAGCCTTTTTGCGCATACAATGCAAGTGTGCCGCCGAGGCCGAAAGATTCATCGTCGGGATGCGCAAGAACTGCCAGAATTGTTTTGGTCATTTTTCCTCGTTTACATGGTACTGCGTAATTTGCCGGGCCAAAAGCTTAATTTTTTAGCGCATCTTCGCACTTGAAAGTATAGAAATTAATGCGGCGAGCAGTATAATCGTTATTGTTCAACGCACAGACGGCACGTGGACGCCGAAGTATACATGAAGACCCAAGGAGACTCGATGCAATTTGAAACGCTCGCCATCCATGCCGGCCAGGAGCCTGACCCAAACAACGGCGCGGTGATGACACCGGTTTACATGACATCCACATATAAGCAGGACGGAATCGGAAAGCCGCGTCAGGGTTACGAATATTCGCGCACACATAATCCCACGCGCAAGGCATTACAAGATTGCCTGGCCGCGCTCGAAAATGGGACCTGGGGATTGTGCTTCGGCTCGGGCATGGCGGCCACCGACACGGTTCTGCGATTGCTCTCGAGCGGGGAGCACGTGGTGGCCGGCAACGATGTTTATGGAGGCACCTTCCGCCTCTTCGACAAAATCCTACGCCGCTTCAATCTGGACTTTGCGTTTGCTGACACAACCGATGTAGAGAATCTAGCGGACGCGTTAACCCCCGCGACGCGCATTGTGTGGCTCGAAACTCCCACCAACCCCCTGCTGGCGGTCTCGGATATTCGCGCAGTGGTGGCAATGGCGAAATCGCACGCGAACAAACCATTGGTGGTTGTAGACAACACCTTCGCCACGCCGTATCTGCAACGTCCGCTGGATTTGGGCGCGGACCTGGTGATTCACTCGATGACAAAATATCTCGGCGGACATTCCGATGCCATCGGCGGTGCGATCATTGGCAACGACCCCGAGCTGGGTCAACAGCTCGCTTATTTGCAAAACGCAATCGGCGCAGTGCTCAGCCCGATGGATTCGTTTTTGATTCTGCGCGGAATTAAAACCTTGCCCATCCGCATGGACCGTCATGCAGAGAATGCTGAAAAGATTGTCAATTTTTTAGTGGCGCACAAACAAGTGGCGCGTGTCATTTATCCATTTCACGAGAGTCATCCAAACGTTCAAATCGCCAAGCGCCAGATGCGCAACGGCGGCGGCATGATTTCGTTCATTCTCAAGGGCGGCGCAGATGCGGCCATTCGCACTGCCGAAGCGACGAAAATATTCACACTGGCCGAGTCGTTGGGCGGAGTCGAGTCGCTCATTGAAGTCCCTGCGGCGATGACGCACCTTTCGACGAAAGGCTCGCCACTCGAAGTGGACGCGGGGCTGGTGCGTCTCTCGGTGGGCATTGAGAACGTGGACGATTTGATCGCGGACTTGGAGAGGGCGATTGGGTAGATGAAGAGAGAAGAGAGTAGAGAGTAGAGAGTAGAGAATGGTAAATGGTAAATGGCGATTAGAGAGTCGACTCGGATGCGCAGATATTTCTACTTACCTAAATTACAAGAAGACTAACCACCTGACACTTTCGAATCAAGTGGTGGTCGAGTAGCCCTGAGGTACTCCGTCCGCCGTATCGAGACCACGTTTACAGTGGTTTCGCGGTTCGGTGGTCTCGATACGGCGGACGAACACCGCCTACTCGACCACCAGCGTTTTTTTGAAGCAAACTGTCAGGTGGCTAAATAACAAGCGGACTTCCTTTTTGAGGAAGTCCGTTTGTTATTTCTTGCGATAATGCACGGTGACCATGGTCACGTCGTCATCTTGGGGTGCGCCGCGGCGGAAGACGCGCAGGGCGGAGTTCATTTGCAAACAGGCATCGGCGGCAGATAGGCCCGCCACCTTTGCCATGGTCTGCATGACGCGCTCCAGCCCGAATGGCTCGCCGCCCGGCTCGCGGCAATCGGTGAGGCCGTCTGTGTAAAGAAGCAACGTGGAGCCAGGCTCAAGTTGGATGGTTTTTTCGTCGAGGGAGATCGGGTCCCATAAGCCGATGGCCATGCCAGCGGCGTGTGGCAGGCGCGTCACTTCGCCGGTGGGCGAAACGATGACGGGGGTTTCGTGGCCGGCGCGGGCATAGGTGAATTCGCCGGTGTCAATATTAAGTACCGCATATAACACGGTGACAAATTGGGTTGATTTTTCGAGGCGGGTGATGTGACCATTGACGACGCGCAGAATCGTTCCGGGTTGTATGGAGCGATCTGATTCGGCCATGATTAGCGCGTGGGTGCGGGCCATGTAAATGGCGGAGGGGATGCCCTTGTCGGCCACGTCGCCGATGACGATGCCGACCAGATTTTCACCCAGCGGGAAGACGTCGTAGAAGTCGCCACCCACTTGACGCGCGGGTTCGATCGAGGCGCCAAAGTCTACGCCTGGGCGGACGATTAACTGGTCGGGCAGGATGCTCATCTGAATGTCGGCGGCGACGCGCAGTTCTTTCTCTAGGCGTTCCTTTTCGACGATCTGCTCGTGAGCATCCTTCAATTCATCGAAGGCTTTTTGTAATTGATGATTTTTTTCGGTCAGGTCGCGGAAGGTGGAGGTGTTGGTTGCGTCGAGGCGTTGACTCGAAACACGCACCATCGAATAGGCGAGGACGGGATAGCGCCGAAGCAAGTCGTCAAACTCGCCGCGACTCATGGTGAGTAGTGTGGTCACCCCGCGCGCGCGGACGGTGGCGGTGCGCTGTCCGCCGGGCATGATCAGGGCCATGTCGCCGAAGTATTCGCCGGCGCCAATTATATTTAAAAGAAGTTCGTCGTCGGTGCCGGCGGCGCGCAGGATTTCGACCTGACCGTCAGCGATGATATAGAGATGCTCGCCCACTTCGCCTTCGCGATATAGAATTTCCCTGGCTTGCAGTTCCAACACTTTAAGACTTGAGACCAGTTGGTTCAAGTCATCTTCTGGCAAATCGGAGAGCAGGGGAATGCGGGAGAGGAGGTTGGGCATGGGATTTTTTTAGTCGCGCAAGTCTACCACTTCTTTACCGGCGAGCTTATCTTGAATGCGGCTGACGACCAGATCGAGGTGTTGCGGCTGGTGGACGTAGTCGAGGTCATCGGTGCGGATGGTGAGCACGGGGCACAGGTCGAAGGGGGTCAGCCAGTCGTCGTAGAAACTGTCGAGCAGGGAGAGGTATTCGGAGGTGATGCCAGTTTCGATGTTGCGCGCGCGGCGGTGGATGCGCTCCATCAATATGGGCACGGGGGCTTTGAGATAAATCAACAGACCGGGTCGGGGCAGGCCGCGCACGACGAGGTCGAAGAGGCGGCGGTAGGCGAGGTAATCGCGCTCGGAGAGATTGCCGAGGTGATGCAAGGCGCGGGCGAAAATGAAGGCGTCTTCATAAATACTACGGTCGAGGATGGCGGAGCGGGCGTCGCGCGCGGCTTCCCAGTATTGTTCTGCGCGGTGACCGAGGAAGAAGACTTGTAAATGAAAAGCCCAGGCGCGCATCTCGCCGTAGAAATCGGAGAGGTAGGGATTGTCTGAGACGGACTCGTAGCCCGTCCACCAGCCGAGGCGCGCGCCGATGCGTTCGGTGAGCGCGGTTTTTCCGGCGCCAATATTTCCTGCGATAACGACGAGATGTTTTGTCATTTCGCCGAGTATAGCAGAAAAGTTGTAGGGGCACGGCGACGCCGTGCCCCTACAAATCAAACCGTCTCGAGGGTACCGCGGCGTTTGGCGACGGTTTCGAAGGCGGCGAACATGAAGTAGCCGATGATGCCGTAGACCACGCCGATGAGAAGTTCCTGCCACAAGAGGGGAGAAATTGACTCGAGGCTCGAACCCGCTACGAGCAGGCGCGAGGCGGCGATTCCACGAGTCAGTGGCAGGAGGTTGGAGATGGTCTGCATCCACAACGGAAATTTGTCTAATGCAACATTCGCGCCAGAAAAAATTAGCAGAAGAAAATAAACGGTGTTGTTGATGAACATGACGTTGGCGGTGATGAGACTCAAACAGCCCATCAACAAACCGAGGGCGCAGGTGCTGAAGGTGGTGACGAGGATGGTCAGGCCGAGGGCGGAGAGATCGGTGTTGGAGAGGTCGAGATTGAAAAGAAGCACGCCCCACATGAAGGCGATGACGACACCGAGCGCGCCGTCGATGACGTGCATGAAGGCGCGGCCAAAGAAGAGCGCGAAACGATTGGCGGGCGTGCCGAATAAATATGGAAGTGTGCCCATGGAGCGGTCATTGCCGATGCTCATGGTGACGCCGAAGATGCCGCTGACCGCGGTAATCTGCACTGCGTTGCCGATGACGTAAAAATTGATGTTGCTTGCGCTGGTGGCGTAGGTGCCGAGCAAAACGAAGAACATCATCTGCGCCAGCGGCATGAGAATCTTGGAGGCCGTGTAAGTGACCGGGCGCAACCAGTGGAAGAGGGCGATGTATGAAAGCAGTGTGCCCTGCCAGAAGAGTCGAATGTTGACGACGAGTGTATGCATGGGAACCTTTCGAGATGCGGGATGCGAGATAGGGGGTGCGAGGTGCGAGTTAGGAGTTGCGATTAGAAAACTATCGAACTACACAACTATCCAACCATCTAACTATCTAAAAAACTATTCCATCTCCAGCGTCGCGTCTACGCGGACTTTGTAGAGCATGTAAGTGAACAGACGGCTGGCAACGACGAGGTCGATTACGCTTAAGAGAATCATCATGGCCCAGGCAAAGAGTATTCCGTTTAGCGGCAGAGTGGTGGTGGATGTGCCGTGCAGGGCAACTGCGGCCCAATAGGGCGGCAGGATGTAACTGAGCGGAGTCGTCCAGTCGGGGAGCAACAAAATGGGAAAAAGGAATCCTGCCAGAATGTAGACGGGGAATTCCATGGCGTTCTGCCACTGTTGCACACTGCGATACATGACGAAAATTGGCGCTATCAGCAAACCGAAACTGACAAAAGCAAACACCGTCAGCGCAAGTGAAATTACAAACAGAAATGGTTGTGAGAGGGTCAGCGAATATCCAAAGAACAGCGCGGCCAAAACGTAAGCAACGAGCATCGAAAGAATTGACTGAGCCACGTGGGCCAAGTTTTTTCCGAAGACGATTACTTCAAAAGGAATCGGCACGGCCACCAAGCTTTCGAGCGTGCCGTTCCAGCGTTCGTCGTTAATGCTGTTGCCCGAAATAAAAAGCAAACTGCTCCACAAACCCGTCAGCCCCGAGCCGACGACGACGAACAGGCCGTAGTCCGCGCCTTTGTCTTTGAGCATGAACAGCGCCAGCAAGGCAATGATCATCGGCTGAAAGAAAACTGCAAACAGGATGAAGCCATCGTTCATCAAATTGGTCAGCGTGATTTGCCCAACCGTCAACACGGTGCGCCAATAGCGAAATAAATTAAGGATGTTCATGCGTTGCCTCCTACCAAACGAACGTAAGCATCTTCGAGCGTTGGCTCGCGGACGACGACACGCCCGAGTCGTTGCCCGTCCAAAGCGGCCAGCACTTCGGGAACGGCTTCTGCCCCGCGCTGGGTCTGCACCATCAACAATTGACGCTGGTCGTGCTCTTCAATCGAAACCGAGTCGACAAACGAAAGTGCGCGCACCTTTTCGATGGCTTCACTGGCCGCGCCGAAAGTTTCCACTTCGACCACCGAGAGATCGCTGACGTGTTTCTTGAGTCCGCTGGGCGTGTCGAGGGCGATGACGCCGCCCTGATTGATGACCGCGATGCGGTTGCACAACATATCCGCTTCAAACATGTAGTGCGTGGTGAGCAGGATGGTTTTCTTTTGACTCTGTAGGTCGAGAATCACCTGTCGAAACTCGCGCGCCCCAACCGGGTCCAGCCCGATCGTGGGTTCGTCGAGAAAGAGAATGTCGGGGTCGTGGAGCAAAGTGCGCGCCACGTGCAGTCTTTGCTTCATGCCGCGCGAGTAGCCACCCACTTTTTCGTTGCCGCGTCCCGTCAGCCCGACCATTTCGAGCAGAGCGGGAATCCGCTTTTTCGAGATGTCGGGGTCGACGCCGTAGAGGCTGGCAAAGTAGCGCAGGTTGTCGTTGCCCGAGAGACGCCAATACAGTCCACGCTCGCCGCCGAAGATAAAACCGATGCGCTTGCGCACTTCGTTGGCCTGCTTGACCACGTCAAAGCCGCCAACACGCGCATCGCCCGAAGTGGGAATCAGAAGCGTGGTCAGCATCTTGACGGTGGTGGTTTTACCCGCGCCGTTTGGCCCGAGCAATCCAAATAACTCGCCCTGCCCCACGGCAAATGAAATATCGCCGACGGCGACCACTTCCTTGATCGAGCGCCTAATCACGCCGATGACCGCGCGATAGACACGATGTAAATGATTGACTTCGATTGCGTCCATTTGAGTCCTTGTGTGAAACGGGATGCTTGAATTTTACATGATTTCGCCCTCCCCAAAAAACCTTCTGAGGAGGGGTCTTGGAATAAAGAAAGTTGTCGCGAGATGAATTGCCTTCCCGCATAAACTCATGTATAGTTGGTAAAGAAATCCTTTAGAAAACGAGGTTAACAATGAGTAGTAAAAGAGATGCATTACGTGAACGCAAACGCCAGCAAGAGTTGCAGGCCAGAACGATTCGCTATGCGGCGATTGCAGTGGTGGTACTCGTGGCAATCGCCTTTTTGTGGTCGACCCTCTCCAAGTCCGGCCTGAGCGGGACGAAGCAATGGTCCAGTGCGCCGCCGATGACGATTGACCCGGATGTGCAATACTTTGCCACCGTGAACATGGCCAGGGGCGGCGAGTTCGTCATTCAACTTTACGCAGACAAAGCGCCGATCACCGTCAACAGTTTTGTGTTTCTTGCCCGTCAGGGATTTTTCAACGGCACGACTTTTCACCGCGTGCTGGAGGGATTCATGGCCCAGGGCGGCGACCCAACCGGTTCCGGAGCGGGTGGGCCCGGCTACGAATTTGTCAACGAATTCAACGATCTCGCCTTCGACAAAGCCGGCGTGGTGGCCATGGCAAACTCCGGGCCGAATACGAACGGCAGTCAATTCTTCATTATGTTCGGTCCGTTTGGACTCTCGGGGAGTGACTACACCATTTTTGGTCAGGTCATCAGCGGCATGGACGCCGTCAACGCCATCACACGGCGTGACCCGCAGACCAACCCGGATTTCAGCGGCGATGTCATCGAAAGCATTACGATTTCGGAGCGGTAGATAAGTTCGGGCAAAAAAGTGACAGTCACCTTAAAGGTGACTGTCACTTTTTTAGTACTTCGTGATTTGCCTGTTCGA
>VFKQ01000004.1 GCA_009885445.1 Anaerolineaceae bacterium
GCAGGTAGTATTCTTGGCTGTACTGCTGCTGATTGGGCTGGTTTCCCTGTAGGGAACATCGCACTGGTTAGCCGCGGCACGTGCACCTTCGGCATAAAAGCAACCAACGCATTCAATGCTGGCGCATCAGGTGTGATCATTTACAATAATGCCCCTGGCGTTCTAAACGGAACACTCGGTGCTACCTTCACGCTCAACATCGGTGTTACTTCTGTGACGAATGCCCAAGGCCTGGCGCTCGCGGCTCTCGTCCCAGGCGGACTCACCATGCGCTTGAAGACCGACACCTTCCGCGGTGTCGCGACTACCTACAACATTTTCGCAGAATCAAAAGATGGCGATCCCAACAACGTTGTTATGGCAGGCGCACACCTCGATTCTGTGAACGCAGGTCCTGGCATCAACGATAACGGCTCCGGTTCTGCGGCAATCCTTGAGGTTGCCAAACAAATGGCAAAAGTGAAGCCCGTTAATAAAGTGCGCTTAGCGCTGTGGGGCGCGGAAGAATCTGGTCTGGTTGGTTCCAATTATTATATGGATAATTTGAGTCAGGCTGAACGCGATCGCATCACGCTCTATTTGAATTTTGACATGATCGGTTCTCCAAACCATGTCTTCTTCATCTACGACGGTGATGACTCCGATGTCGTTGGCGCGGGTCCCGGTCCTGCAGGTTCCGCTCAAATTGAAAAAACCTTCGAAGCTTTCTTCAATATGAGAGACGTGCCGTTCAAGGGCACCGACTTTAGCGGACGCTCCGATTACGGTCGATTTATTTTCTACGGCATTCCATCTGGTGGACTCTTCACCGGCGCGGAAGGCATCAAGACTGCCGCTGAAGTTACGTTATGGGGCGGCACGGCGGGTCAGCAGTACGATCCGTGCTACCATCTTGCCTGCGATACCTATGCCAACAACAATAACTTTGCGCTTGATGTCAACTCAGATGCGGTTGCATTCTCCATCCTGCAATACGCCATGAATACATCCGACATCAATGCCGTTAAAGGCAAAGGCAACTTCCCGGCAGTCAGCGGCGCAGGCGCTGTCCCCGGAAACGGAAGCCAGAGTGGCTTGCACGATGACCACGAGCCTGTAACAGAGTAAGACGATTTGATCATCCAAAATACCCGCGTTCGCAAGGACGCGGGTATTTTTTATTGCACTGCACGAGATGATACAATGGCCGCAATGAATGAATAAATTTCTCACGCCATTAACCATGCCCAACATTGCTTTCAGCCAACTTTCAAAATTCACGCAAACCTATCTACGGCGCTCGCGCACACCGGGCGCGGTGATCGGCGTTCTGCATCGCGGGCGCGAATCTGTCGCCGCGTTTGGCAGTGCCAACCTTGAGCAGGGATTGCCTGTCACAGAATCGACTCTCTTCCAAATCGGCTCGAACACAAAACCGATGGTCGCCACCGCGGCCATGCGTCTCGTGGAACAGGGAAAATTAAATCTCGACGCGCCGATTCGCAAAGTCATGCCCAACTTCAAGATGAAGAATCGCCACGCCGCGCAAAACGTGACCATGCGCCAATTGCTCACTCATGTTGCGGGCTGGCAAGGTGACTACTTCAACGACTTCGGCACCGGCGACGACGCGCTCGAAAAAATAGTTAACGCGCTGGCAACCATCGAACAAGAATCGCCGCTGGGCGAAAATTATTCCTACAACAACGCCGCATTCTACGTGGCGGGCCGCGCCCTGGAAATCATCAGCGGCATGACTTTCGAGAAATTGATTCGCGAACTGGTCTTCGCGCCGCTGGGCATGAAAGAGTCTTTCTTCTACCCTGAAGATGAACTGCATCTGCATCGCGTCGCCGCGGGGCATAATTTCATCAAAGGCAAAAACGTGGTCGCACGCCCCTGGCCGATTCCACGCGCCGCCGCGCCCGCCGGCGGAGTTGTTGCCAGCGCGCACGACATGCTCACCTTCGCGCGCTTTCAGATGGGCAACGGCAAAGTGAACGGCAGGCGCGTGTTAAAGACGTCGTCCCTGCGAGAAATGCAAGAGGCGCGGCAACCCGCTACGGGCGCGGCCTGGCTCGGGCTGAGTTGGTTCACAGAAATCGTCGCGGGCATGAAAGTCATCGAGCACGGCGGCGCAACCAATGGGCAAACATGTGGTTATTGGTTAATCCCCGAAAAACAATTTGCGCTGATCGTGCTCACAAATTCCAGCGCGTCCGTCCCCGCAGAAATATTTAATGCCACGCTCAAATTTTATTTCGGCGCGAAAAATTCATTACCCAAATTAATTGAAACTCCCAAAGCGGAATTGCGCGAGTATGTCGGCGCGTATGAAAATATCGAAGATGTTTTCAACGTGAGTCTAAGCGCAAAAGGACTCGCGCTCAACATCCAGACCAAAGGCGGATTCCCAACGCCCGACTCGCCGCCCGCGCCCGCGCCGCCATCTACAGATTTTGGATTTTACGAAAAAGATAAATTCGTAATCCACAACCCCGCCTATCGCGCGCGGCTGGGCGAATTTGTGCGCGATGCAAGCGGCAAAATAAAATATATGCGCCTGAGTCGCATCCACACCAGACGCTCGTAAATAAATTTCAATTGAGGTGCTTATGAAAAAAGGTGTTGCGCTATTTCTGCTCGTCCCTTTAATTCTCTCTGCCTGCGATTTAACCGTCAGCATTCCTGATGTGAATATAGACACAGGCGTAAACACGAGCCTGCCCGTTGAGCAACAGGCCGCAACGGTGGTGGCGCTGACGTTGGCCGCCAGCGCGCCACAAGTGAACACGCCGCTGGCCTCCCCCACTGCTCAGTCGGGCGCGTCACCAAGCAACCCCGAAAGTTCTGCAACGCCGAACGGCATCGCCGCAACCATTCAACCCAACGCAACCGCCACCACCGCTGGCACATCCAGCGCCACAATCTTAACCGTAGACTCAAACACAAATTGCCGTGAAGGGCCTGGCTCCAGTTACAAGGTGGTCATCATTTTGGTGGCGGGCGCAACTTATCAAATCATTGCGCGCACCGTCGATAATAAATACTGGGTCATCACCGAACCGGGCACAAGCACGGTTTGCTGGGTGCCCGCTGAATTCTCAAATGCATTCGGCGACGTCACGCTCCTGCCCGTCACCACGCCGTCTGCGCCCACTTCTGTCTCGGGGCCGATCAATGCGCCCACAGGCCTGGGCTATTCATTTAGTTGCGCATTCAATGGGCCGTCTGGCGACTACACCGTCACCGTCTTCTTAACCTGGTCTGATCGCTCGAATAACGAAACTGGTTTTTATGTCTATCGCGACGGCGCACTAATCGCCACACTGCCCGCCGGCTCCACGGCCTACACCGATATTTTCGTGGGTGGCGCACTGCAACTCAATACTTATCAAGTGGCCGCGTACAACGCTCAAGGCCAGGCGTTGGGAACAAATCCAAGTTCAATATCATTCACCTGCAATTCTTAAAGGAGTCACCATGATTAACTTAAGCGCACAAATTACGGACGCCGAAAACGAATGGCTCGAGATGTGGGCACGCGGCCCGCGCCGCACGCGCTGGGAGCGGGTGCCCCTGCAAGTGGGCGACTCTGCCCCCGACTTTGAACTGCTCGACTTCCACGGACAGCCCCGCCGCCTGAGCGAATTTTGGAATGGCGCTCCGGCATTGCTTTTATTTTGGCGACACTATGGTTGCAGTTGCGGCCGCGCCCGCGCGAAACGATTGCAGGAAGAATATGCCAAATACATTGAACTTGGCGCAAATGTCATCGTCATTGGCCAGGGCGAACCCGAACGAGCGAAAGCCTACGCCGAAAAATTCGGCCTGCCTTGCCCCGTGCTGTGCGACCCCAGCTTCAAAGTCTACGCGGCCTACGATATCCTTGAAGGAAAAACTTCGCAGATTTTGTTTGACGCCGATGACGAATTTTTACAATGCGATCTGGAGGCAGGCCGCAAGTTGCAAGCCTCGCGCATTGGCACAGAAAAATCGCTGGTGGATAGTCCGTGGCAATTGCCCGCCGAGTTTGTGGTGGATAAAAACGGCATGATTCGCTTGGCCTATCGTTATCAGTATTGCGAAGATTATCCAAATCCGCTGGTGTTAGAGGCCGGCATCAAAGAAGCGATTTGGGAAAATGATTAACCAACGTAGGGC
>VFKQ01000272.1 GCA_009885445.1 Anaerolineaceae bacterium
GGCCACGGTCCCGAGACCACGGTGGGGCGGGAGAAAAAGACAAATCCGTTTGTGCGTGAAAAATAGTAGGGTCGGTCAGCTGCCCGACCCTACTATTTTTCCTACTACTCATCCTCACGGATCGATTTGTAATTCCACCACCATCCTCGTGCCTCTTCCGACATCAGACTCCGCCCAAATCCTGCCGCCGTGCGCCTCGACAAGGGCTTTCGCAATCGCGAGACCCAGCCCCGAGGACGCATCGTCCGCCTCAGTGCGCGACTTGTCCGCGCGATAAAGGCGGTCGAAGATGTGCGGCAGGTCTGTAGTTGAAATTCCCTCGCCAGTGTCTTCTATTGAAATAGTCAGACTCTCCCCTCTCCTGTACTTGGGAGAGGGGCCGGGGGTGAGGGGGATGATGCCCGCGCGCAACATCACCCGGCCCCCCTGCGGTGTGTGACGCAACGCATTGCCGACTAAATTTCCCAGCACGCGATTTAATCGCCCCTCGTCCGCGCGGACAGCGGGTAAGCCCTGCGCCACATCCACAGATAATTCAATCCCCTTTTGTTGCGCAGATAATTTAAAAGAAGTTGCCACACCTTCGAGCAAATCTTTCACGCTGAGACTTTGCAAATTCAAGCGCAGTTCGCCCGCATCCGTCAGCGCCAGCAAACGCAGGTCCTCAACAAGGCTTTGCAGGCGCTGAATCTCGGTGTGAATCGTTTCGAGCCGTTCGGGGGTCGGCGCCAGGTCGCCGTCGCGAATCGACTCGACGTAACCGGAGATGACCGTCAGTGGCGTGCGCAGGTCGTGGGCGATGTCGGCGGTCATTTGTTTGCGCAGTAAATTGGCGCGCGAAACTTGTTCGCTCATGCGGTTGAAGGAATTTCCCAATTCTCCAATCTCGTCGGTTGAGTTCACTTCGACGCGCTGATTCAGATCGCCGCCGGCCATTTTTTCGGTGGCGAGAGTCAGTGCGCGCAGTGGACGAGTGATCGTGCGCGCCAGCAAAAAGCCGACCATCAGCGCGAAAAGAATCGCGCCAAGCGCGGCCAGAGTCAGCGCGTTGTTCGTGCGCTCAAGATAGGTGCGCTCCTCGGGGGTCAGGTCAATGGGCAGTGGGTTGGAGAGAATCGTGCCGATCAAAACGCCGTCCACTTCGAGCGGCGTGTTTTCGGCGAGAATATTTTTCGAGAGTCGCTGGCCGGGTTGAAATGTCCCAGCCAATGGGACGATGACATTTCCCTGCGCATCGGCGAAGCCAAACAAATTGCGGCGGTCATTGCGCCGAGGCTGATTCTGTCCATTGGGCCGACCCTGTGCGGGCGCTAAGTTGGGACGAATGGTCTCGCGCAGATAGGCGTCCAGCCCAATGAGCGAGTCGGTTTGCTGATAATAATCTGTTACCAGCGTGGCAAAATCTGCGCGTTGTTGTTGCAGAATTAAATCGTTCAAGCGTGTGGCGCTGGTGGCGCGGATTGACAATGCCACCAGCACAGCGGCGGTGACGGCGACCAGCAGAAAGGCGAGCGTGAGTTTACGGGTGAGTGTCATTGATTTTTTTTCTTAACCACAAAGGACACGAAGTACTCAAAGGAGGGAAAGGGCCACAACCCAAAAAGATTTCCTTCGTGACCTTTGTGTCCTTTGTGTTTAAAGATTTTATTCCGCGCGGAAGCGATATCCGACTCCAAACACTGTCTCAACATATTCAGGCTCGGCGGGGTTCTTTTCTATTTTGGCGCGCAGGTTGCGAATGTGTACATTCAGCGTGCGCTCCAAACCGGCGAAACCGCTATCGGCGAGCTTCTCCGAAATTTGTTCGCGGCTGAACACGCGTCCGGGCGCGGACATAATCAGCGCGAGCAGGTCAAATTCGAGCGGGGTCAAGTCTGCGCGTTTGCCGTGCGCAGTGACCTGATGCGCCGCCACGTCGAGCGAAATCTGGCCGATGCGAAAAATTTTCTCGTCGGCGATTGTTGCGTCGCCGCGGCGCAACACGGCGCGCACACGCGAGAGCAGTTCGCGCATGCGGAAAGGTTTGATCACGTAATCGTCCGCGCCGAGTTCCAGGCCGAGCACGGCGTCGGTCTCATCTTCTTTGGCGCTGATGATGATCAGCGGCGTTTGTTTTTCTTTGCGATACTGACGCAGGAATTCAAAGCCGTCCATGTGCGGCATCATGATGTCGAGCAGAATCACATCGGGCGTGGCGTGACGCGCGGCGTAGATGGCTTCCTGTCCGTTGGTGGCGGTGATAATGCGAAAGCCCTGCTGGGTTAAATAATCCTCCAGCAGTTTGCGCACGCTGGCGCTATCGTCTACGACGAGAATCGTTTTCATGCCGAAATCATACCTGAAACTTGTTCAGATTTTATATAGAAAATTTTATGCGTCCTACACCGCGCCTGAACATGGCGGTTGTACACTGAGTGAAATTCAACAAAGGAGAAACACATGAAAACTTTACCAACCCTTTTGCTCGTGACTGTTTTGTTGACGGCTTGCGCCGCGCCGCCTCAGCAGAATCTTGCGCCGACGAACGCCGTCAGCGCGGACCCGGCAACGGGTTCAGCGAACCCGACCTCAGCGGGGTCTGAGGCGACCTCGGGCGTGATTGCGTCTGATGCGGCCGCGTTGCGCACGTCGGACGTCGATCACACGCATGTCGCGCTCGGTGATGGGAAATTATCCAGCACGGCGCAACGTGATTATTTGTGGTCGTGCAGGTCGCAAAGCAACGTCAGCCCGACGACGGGTTTTCCGTGGCTCAACGGCGATGGCACGTGGGACATGACCAAGAAATTAACCGTGGACGGTTCGGTGACATGGACGAGCGTCTTCAACATCAGCGTGCAAGGTGACCAGCGCGTGTTTTCGACGAATGATTTGCCGAGCCATCCCAGTGGAAATTTCCCGATTAATTCTGCAGATGACGCGTATGTTTATGACCGCAACCCAAATAGCATTTCTGAGCAGAGCGTTTCGTTTCAACTACCAGCGAATCCAAATGTTGCGGCGGCGCCTTCGTGTGTGGGCGGGGAGGTGGGCATCATGCTTTCGGGCGTGATGTTGTTCAATTCGATTGACGCTGAGGGACACGATGCGCCCGCGCGTGAAATTCAAGATGGTTGTGGCGGGCACCCGCAACAGAGCGGCTTGTATCATTATCACAATCTGAGCGCGTGCCTGACTGACACGAGCGCCGGCCACTCGGCGTTGATTGGTTACGCTCTGGATGGTTTCGGAATCTTCGGCCTGTATGGTGAAGATGGTGCGGAATTAACCAATGCCGACCTCGACGAATGTCACGGCCACACGCACGTCATCACCTGGGACGGGCAACAAGTGAACATGTTCCACTATCACATGACGAATCAATTCCCATATTCGCTGGGATGCTATCGCGGCACGTCCGCTGTCAACGGGCCGCTCGGCGGAGGAGGAGGAGGCCAGCCTCCAGCGGGTGGCCCTCCCGGCGGCGGGCCGCCTGCGCAGCCGTAACCCCCTCCCC
>VFKQ01000259.1 GCA_009885445.1 Anaerolineaceae bacterium
TGCGTGTGCCGCGCATTTCGGGACACACATTTATTGATGACCAATCTTATAAAACCGAAAGCGAAAAACGTAATGATCTAAAACGCGACCCGTTGACTCGACTCAAGAAATTTTTGCCCGATTTGGATTGGCCCGCCCTCGAAGCGGACGCCGAAGCCGAGGTGCATGCCGCCCACGAATTCGTCGCCTCGTCGCCCGACCCCGAAGCGGATTCAGTCGCGAGTCATTTGTTCGCGGCTCCAGAATCGTACGGGCACGGCGGCGCCGTGCCCCAACCAGATCTAACCAGAATCAATTTAATCGACGCCGTGCGCCGCACCCTCGAAGCCGAGATGACTCGCGACCCGCGCGTGCTCGTCTTCGGCGAGGACGTGGGCGCGAAGGGCGGCGTCCACGGGGCCACGGCGCACATGCAGGAAAAATTTGGCGCGGGTCGAGTGTTCGACACGTCACTTTCGGAGGAGGGAATCATCGGCAGCGCGGTCGGCCTCTCGCTGGCGGGACTGAGGCCTGTGCCCGAGATTCAATTTAGAAAATACGCAGACCCCGCCACCGAACAGATCAACGACGCAGGCACTCTGCGCTGGCGCACGGCGGGAAAATTTTCCGCGCCGATGGTCGTGCGGATTCCTGTCGGCTTCGGAAAAAAAACCGGCGACCCGTGGCACTCTGTGACGGGCGAGGCGATTTACGCGCACACTCTCGGCTGGAGACTGGCCTTCCCCTCGAACGCCGAGGACGCGGTGGGACTGCTCCGCTCGGCGTTGCGCGGCGAGGACCCGACAATATTTTTTGAGCATCGCGCATTACTCGACACAGCGATTGCGCGCCGTCCATACCCGGGCGATGATTATGTTTTAAATTTTGGAGAGGCCGCAACGCTGACGAAGGGCGACGCGCTGACGGTGGTCACTTGGGGGGCGATGACGCATCGGGTCGTTGAAGCCGCTCAAAGCGCGGAAAGACGCGTGGAAATTCTCGACCTGCGCACCATCGTCCCGTGGGATAAGTCGCGCGTGCTTGAGTCGGTGCGCAAAACGGGGAAGTGTCTCATCGTGCATGAAGATGCCATCACCGGCGGATTCGGCGCGGAGATCGCGGCGGTCATCGCGGAAGAATCTTTTACCGACCTCGACGCGCCAATCTCACGAATGGCCGTGCCGGACGTGCCCATCCCTTATAATATGGCGCTGATGAACGCGGTGCTCCCACAGACTGCAGACATTGCGCGAAAAATCCAATCCATGCTTGCTTATTAAAGGAGAACCCGATGAAAGAACCTATGCACGACGATGAAGAAATGATGACCCTGCACAAAGAAAGCGCGCTGATGCAAATTGCCACCTGGTCGAAGGTGGTGGGCTGGGCTTTGCTGGTGATCTACCTGATTATTTTTCTTGGCCAATTTAATCAGGTGCTCACTGCTTTCAACGCGGGGCAGTTGCCCACCGACGCATTGGGCCTGGCTACCGTGGTTGCTAATCTTGTTTACCTGCCGGCCACCGGCGCCTTTTACTTTTTGATCTTGCAAGGCCTCGCGCAGGGTCTGTACATCGCCAGCGACTTGTTCGCCGTTACCGAAGACGTTGAGGATATGTAAAAGTTTTTTTCGAAATCTTTTCACCACGGAGATCACAGAGTTCACGAAGAAAAAAATTAAATCTCTGTGTACTCTGTGTACTCTGTGGTAAATACCTTCCATAATTATCAAGCATAAGAACTTCTTGCCAAGAGGATATTCCATTGAACCTCGACGACCTTGAACTGATGCGGCGCATCGACGCGCAAAACATGCTGGCCGAGATTGACGGCTTGCCCGATCAGTTGGCACGCGCGTATGAGATTGGGCAACAGACTTCGGAAGCGCCAAAGAGCGGCGAGACTTCCGAAGTCTCGCTCGTCCTCATCGCCGGCATGGGCGGCTCGGCCATCGGCGCGGATTTGCTCTCGGCCTATCTCGCGGATATTTGTCCCGTGCCCGTCATCGTCCATCGTGATTACGGCCTGCCCGCGTTTGCAAAAGGCGCGGAGACTCTCGTCATCTGCTCCTCGCACTCGGGGGACACCGAAGAGACTCTCGACTCGTTCGAGTCTGCGCGTAAAAACGGTTGTCGCATCATCGTCATTTGCACGGGCGGCGAGCTGGCCAAACGCGCCGACGAAAATAAAATCATGCGCATCAGTTTCGAGCACACAGGTCAGCCGCGCGCCGCCGTGGGATTCTCGTTTGGGATTCTGCTCGGCATTTTTGTCAATCTCGGTTTGATTCCGAATCAAGCCGAAGATGTGGCCAGCGCCGTGGCGTGGATGAAACGCTCGCAGGGACATTTTCACGCCGACGTGCCCGCCGTCAAAAATCCAGCCAAGCGTTACGCTGGTCAACTCATGGGCCGCTGGGTGACCGTCTTCGGCGCGGGCATGCTGGTGCCTGTTGCGCGGCGCATCAAAGGTCAAATCAACGAGCACGCCAAGTCCGTGGCCAATTTCGACGCGCTCCCCGAAGCCGACCACAACTCTCTCGAAGGACTCACGCATCCCGCCGAGGTGCTCATGCCGCACGCCATGAATTTATTTCTGCGCGCGCCCTCCGACCATCCGCGCAACCGCGTGCGCATTGACCTCACCAAACAAACCTTCATGGTCGAGGGCGCCAACACCGACTTCCTCGACGCGCGCGGCGACACCCGTCTCGCGCACATGTGGACGCTGATTCTCTTCGGCGACTACATGGCCTACTACCTCGCCATCGCCTACAAAGTGGACCCGACTCCCGTGAAGCGATTGGTCAACTTCAAAACGGCGTTGAAAGAAAAAAATTAAACACAACCCACAGGGTGCTTCGCAAAGGACACGAAGTACACAAAGTTAAAAGCGAAACTGAATTTCCTTCGTGACACTTCGACAAGCTCAGCGCGCGCCTTTGTGACCCTTCGCGGTAAAAAAATTATGACTATTTTTTTTAACTACAACGATATGACCTGGCCCGAAGTGGCGGACTTGCCCCGCGACGTGCCGCTCATCCTGCCCCTCGGCTCAAACACGGACTGGGAGCGGGTGGCCGCTTTACTGGGAAATCCTGCGCGCCTCGGCATCCTGCCGTCGTTCCCCTTCGGCTTTCCCGGTAGCGGACTCGAAGTGGAGCTACATCTCCTCGCCGCATACATAGATAATTTACTGCAAAGTTTACGCGACGATGGGTTTACGCGCGTATATGCGCTCGTGTCTGATAGACGGGGTTCAAAATTTGCTCTGCAAAAATATTTGCGCGATCTACAGCTTCCGCCGGCCAGCTTTCAGCCCCTCACAATTCCCGATTCCGCAAAAGACAAAGTCATCCTGCTCCCCATCGGCCACACCGAGCAACACGGATTCCACCTGCCGCTTTCCGTGGACACGATCATCATCAACGCCATCGCGCAAGGGACGGCGGCGCGAGTCCCTGAGTTGGCCTACGCGATGCCCGTCATGCCCTACGGAGTCAGCACACATCGCTCCTCTTTCGCCGCGACAATGAACGCGGGCGGACGCGCCTTCGAAGATTTCTGGCTCGGCGTGATAGACACGCTCGTCGCGCGCGGCTTCAATCGTTTTTATCTAATGAGCGGGCACGGCGGCAACGGCTCCTTCCTCGTCAACATCGTCAAATACGCCGGTGAGCGCCACCGA
Source organism: Anaerolineaceae bacterium (assembly GCA_009885445.1). Taxonomy (GTDB): domain Bacteria; phylum Chloroflexota; class Anaerolineae; order Anaerolineales; family Villigracilaceae; genus Denitrolinea. Next base: position 3,667 of record VFKQ01000259.1, read on the forward strand.
CGAATTTTCTGCGCGACGGCTTTTCTGCATACCTCCGGTCACATTGGCGGACCGGCCATCGAAAAATATCGCACCTCGAAAATCGGCGGCATGGGTCACGCCGGCGAACTCGAAACCTCCTACATGCTGCATCTGCGCCCGGACCTGTGTCACATGGAACGCGTCGTGGACGAAACGGACTTTGTCGCCACGCCCAACTATTACATGGACTGGATCGAAGGCGGCAGTCTCATCGCCAACCCGCCCTGGGACGATGACACAAAGACCGGCGCATACGGCGCGGGCAGTCACGCCACCGCCGAAAAGGGACGTCTCTGGCTGGAAGCCGCCGTCGAGGAGAAGGCTGTCCACGTGGCGGAGATTCATGAACAGCATCGTCGCCGCGAACAGCGGAGGAATGAGGGTTATGGGTTGTGGGGGAAGAAATAGGAATAATTTAAAGAGGTGTTTCCCTGAGCGGGTAGATTGATTTTGATGTATATTTAGGCCATCATCACTTTTGGAGCCGCATGTGTTTGAACGTATTCTCAACCAATTGAGCGAGAAAGTCCGCACACGACAATATGTAATGACCATTCATGCCGATGAAGAGATGGACGAAGACGGCCTGACGATTTTCGATGTGGAAAGTGTTGTTCTATCCGGCAAAATCATTGAAAGACAAAAAGATAGTTCCAGCGCCGAATGGAAGTACCTCGTCAAAGGCGAAGCGTTGAATGGCGACCCTGTGATTGCTGTTACGAAAATTAGCCCAACAGGAAAACTGGTGTTTGTCACTATTTATCGTGACTAAGGAGAAACTTATGATTTGCGACAATTGCGGCAAGAACGGAGCCGAAACCCATTACGTCACACGCAGTTACGGCAAAGGTGCAGATTTGCTGATTATTGAAAAGGTGCCCGTAGTGACTTGCCCAAACTGCGGAGAGACCTATCTCACGGCGGAAACACTGCATGAGCTGGCGAGAATTAAGCTTCACCGCAAAAATTTGGCAAAATTGAAAAGAGTTGCGGTAGCGGAGTTCGTGGAAGGATAGGGTGCTCTGCTGGGACGCCTGTGCTCGATGATGATGTGAAATATGGAACATCCAATTTATCGCATTACGGATTTTGAGATTATTGCCCCCTACACTTTACGAATAAAATTCAACGATGCCACTGAACAAGTCATTAATTTCGAGCCGATCCTGCACGGTGAAATCTATGGCCCGCTGCGTGACTTGACCCTGTTCAACCAGGTGAGACTCGACCCCGAAGTCCACACCCTGGTCTGGCCGAATGACGCCGATTTCGATCCCGCAGATTTACACGACTGGCCTGAAATTGAAAAGGGATTCATTGAACATATCCGCTCGTGGGAAACTGCGTAGAAGGAGAAGGCTTCCGCGTGGCGGAGATTCAAGAACAGCATCGCCGACGCGAGGAACGCAGGAATGCGGGGTATGGGTTGTGGGGGAAGAAATAGAATTCGGTTAATTATTGTAGGGACGCAGCAATGCTGCGTCCCTACATTGTTAATCAACCTATTGGCTTGCCTTCCCCGCCCCACCATGCTGACTCCCCGTCTCGGCCTTCTTCAATTCTTTCATTTCATTCGCCTCGATAGGGTCCAACACGCGGCGGACTTGCGAGTTGCCCTCCTGTTCGCTGACGATGCCGCGCTCCTCGAGCACGTCCATCAGGCGCGAGGCGCGGGTGTAACCGATGCGCAGTTTGCGTTGCAGCATCGAGACGGAGGCCTTGCCTTCTTTGCGGATGATATCAATCGAATCTTTCAAGAGCGGGTCTTCCGTCGCGGCGGGACTCATGTCTTCCCACAGCGCGGTTTGTTTGAGCGGGACGCCGCTCGGCACGGGCGCGTCCACGGGGCCGCCGGGCTGTGAGTAGGGACTGCCGCTCACTTGCGCGCGCCAGAACTCGACGAGATGTTGAATTTCATGGTCTGAGACGAACACGCCTTGCAAGCGCGCGGGCGAAGGCGCTTCGGGCGATTGATAGAGCATATCGCCGCGGCCCAGCAATCTTTCGGCGCCGGGCTGGTCGAGGATGACGCGGCTGTCGGTGTTGGACGAAACCGCGAAGGCGATGCGCGCCGGGAAGTTGGCTTTGATGAGTCCTGTGACCACGTCCACGGAGGGACGTTGGGTGGCGAGAATTAAATGGATTCCAGTGGCACGCGCGAGTTGGGCGAGACGAGTAATCGTCTTTTCGGTTTCATCGGGGGCAATCATCATCAGGTCAGCGAGTTCGTCAATCACCACCACCAGGTATGGAAGTTTCCTCGTCCCTTGCGCGGTGATGCGCGCGTTGTAATCAATGATGTTGCGTGCGCCGATGCGCGCGAACTCGTGATAACGCTTGTCCATTTCGCGCGTCATCCATTGCAACGCGCCGATGACGCGCTCCATTTCCACGACCACCGGCGCGAGCAAATGCGGCACGCCGTTGTAACCGGTCAACTCCA
>VFKQ01000252.1 GCA_009885445.1 Anaerolineaceae bacterium
AAACGCGGGCAAACGCGGATTTCTCAGGTACATTTGCCGTAGAAATTGGTCAGAATCAGCGTTTTCAGCGTTCATCCGCGTCCCAATTTTAAGAGTGTAAGGGTATCAGAATCTCCTTCATAAAACGACCCGATAACCAAAGAGATTATACTTCCGCCCAGAGATTACCTGATGAAAACAAAGCTAAAAACTTTTTTGATTCTGATCGTTGCATTGCCCGCCCTCACCTCCTGCTCCCCCGGCGGCGGGACAACTGCGCCGGCGTCCACACAGGCATCCCTGCCCTTGCCCCCTGCGAGCCTCGCGCTCTATGAGCAAGTCACCCTCGTTTCCACTGAGGACAGCGGCGCGGGTCAGAATCCCGATTACAGCATAACCATCAAAGTCCCCTCACTGGCGGGGGCTGACGATCCGCGCGTGGAGGTCTTCAACGCGCTGGCCGCGTCGCTGGTGCAGGCGCAAGTGGATGAATTCAAGAACAATGTAAACGCCAGCGCGCCTCTCCCCGCAGACGGCACGCACAGCGAACTCAATGTGCAATACGCCCTGCTCTCGCCCTCGCTCGAAATCATCAGCATCAAGTTTGACATTTCGGTCTACATGCAAGGCGCGGCGCATCCCTTCCTTGTGAATCGCACGCTGAACTTCGATCTCGAAAGCGGACAGGAACTCAGCCTCGACTCGCTCTTCCTGCCAAATTCAGATTACCTCATCACCATCGCCAATTTCTGCGCCGCTGAATTGCAAAAGCGCGACATCGGCTTCGATGGGACTTTTTCACAGGGCGCCGCGCCCCTGCCCGAAAATTATCTCCACTGGAACATCAGCGCCGACGGCCTGCTGATCACCTTTGAGCAATCTCAAGTGACTGCCGGTGCGGCTGGCCCGCAGACGGTGCTGATTCCATTCACAGAATTGGCCGCGCTGATTAATCCGCAAGGCGCGCTGGCTAAATTTTTGCATTAAGAGGGTGTTTTGAAATTCTTATTTAGGTAGCGATCTAATTGAAGTGCGGGTAAATTCGTTTTATTTCTTCGTCTGCATCCTGCTGACCCGCGAAGGCTGGACGCTGACTCCCGCAGGCTGGACGGCTTTCAGCGTTTGTTCCTCTTTCACCATACGTGCAAGATGCTTCACCATCACCGCCTGGCGTGGACTCGCCGTCGCGCCCAAGTCTGCGAGGGCGGGTTCGAGCCAGGCTTGGTAGGAGCGTACGCACAAATAGACGGGCAACCCGCCTCGGCCCGGCAGGTTGCGAATCAGCGCGGCGAGGCTCGCGCCTACATCTGTCACCTCGGGGTGAATCAGCGGCGTGAGCACGATGCCCATTGTCCCGCTGTTAATGCTGACATAAGATTTATTTCCGCCGTTGGCAATAAAACCTGCGGCGCGACTCGGGCGCGGCTCGATGGGTTGCAAAAGCGGCGGCACAATTTGATGGTAAAGATTCTGAATTGAGATCATGTCCACTTCGCGGGCTTTGGTCCAGTCCGATTCTTTTTCCGCGCTGACGATGGCGGACACGTCCCATAATCTTTGCCAGGCATACACGGCGAAACCAGCAGTGCGCAAAGCGGGGAAGGCGTCGCTGGTTTCATCTATTTCCGCGAGGACGTGCAATGCGCCCCACGCAC
>VFKQ01000225.1 GCA_009885445.1 Anaerolineaceae bacterium
AATTCTCTACCGTACATCCGTCATTGCGAGGGCGTACTCGCCCGAAGCAATCCCCCCGTCAATCAGGGGATTGCTTCGTCGGGAAATACCCTCCTCGCAATGACGGGATTCTCTCTTGTTTGTACGGTAGAGAAGATATTAAAAGATAAAATTGAGTAGGTGCAACAATTCTGATCGTAGAAATAAAGGAGAACCAATGAAATCCCGCGCTTTGATTTATTCTCTTGTTTTTGTCCTAGCTCTTATGTCATGCAACGGGTCAACTAGTCCGACCATTAGCGCGACCCAAACCCCAAACAATGTAGTTGTGACCGATACGTTCTTACCCGCGACTCAAACACCGTCTCCATCCATCACACCGGCGGCCTCACTGACGCTGTTTGTTGGCGTCACATTCACGCCGACTGTGCCGACCGTTACCCCAAAAGATGTTGCTGTTAGTTGCCGTTACGGCCCGGGTCAGGGCTGGCTGGCTCGTCGTCATAGTGGGCTTGCCGCTGCGCGGACGGCGCAGATCCTCGGCAAGGATTCGAATGAGACCTGGTGGTACATTGTGGATCCGAACGATTCGACTATTCATTGCTGGGTGGATATGAGCCTGACAATTGCCTCTGGCGACCTTTCCGGTGTATCGGTCGTGGAAACGCCTACGGCCTCCGTTACTCTGACGTTGATCGTGGAACCAAAGACGATTAGCGTGGCAGGTTGCTCCGGGTCCATCCAACCTTTGAAGATTACAGGCACCATCACCGTGAACGGACCTGTCACGGTGGAATGGCACTTCGCCACCCAGCAGGGCGGTGACATGCCTAATAAGACCGCCGAGTTTGATGCCTACGGCGAGAAGAGTTTCTCTGCCGAATACACGCCCCCACTTTCCGCAGGGCCATACTGGATTCGGCTGATCGTGACTAAGCCAATCGATATCCAGGCCCAGGTGCCGTACACCATTGTTTGCCCGTAAATGATTGGCACGTTTCGAGGGCGATGATTTTCCCTTCAGCTGATACAAATCAAGAAGGCGTAACGTCCCCGCGTTACGCCTTTCCTGTTCTCTACTCACTACTCCCTGTTCTCTAGAGTCTTTCCAACTCCTCCACCTGTTCCTTGATGACATCGAACCCGCCCTGCCAGAACTTGGCCGAGCGGAAAAGGTGCTACAATTGCAGTGCATTAGCAGTGCAAAAGGAGTAATATGTCCAAGATTGCCAGCCTCACCATTCGTTTGGATCCGCAATTGAAAAGCGAAACAGAACGCGTTCTCAAGGATTTGGGGTTGACCCCCTCGCAGGCGGTCACTTTACTGTATCGCCAGATCGCCTTGCGCCGCGCCCTGCCTTTCGAAGTGAGCCTGCCGAACGCTGAGACTCGGGAAGCAATCGAGGATATCGTCAACCGCCGCGACCTGAAAACCTTTGACTCGGCCGACGAGGCGCTTAAGTCACTGGGGGTGTAATGCGTAAAGTTTCCTATGCCAAACGCTTCGAAAAGGATGTGAAGCGCTTGCAAAAGCGCGGGTATGCGATGAGCAAGTTGGGCAATCTTGTAAGGCGTTTGGCTGCGGGCGAAACATTGGAAGATCGTTACCGCGATCATTTCCTGCGCGGCAACTACGAAGGTTTTCGCGAATGTCACATCGCCCCCGATTGCCTGTTGATCTACACTTTTACAGATGTTGAACTTATTTTAGCCCGAACCGGTACACATTCGGAATTATTTGAATAGCATCCACGCAAATTGCAAGTGAATCAAAGAAGGCGTAACGCCCCCGCGTTACGCCTTCTTTCATCTTTCTTTCTACAGCCTCTCCAACTCCTCCACCTGTTCCTTGATCACATCGAACCCGCCCTGCCAGAATTTTGCCGAGCGGATGTCTATGCCCGCGTTGATAACTCCTGTTTGGCGTCCACGAAGGCGGCTTCTTCCAACTCGATGCGCTCCTGAATAACGCGTGTCAGCCATGCCTCCATGCTCGGTTTTCTGTGGAGTTTGGCGAGGAAGGCGGCGCGGGCGGCAAGTTCCGGAGGGATCGAAAGTGAGGCAGGTTTGCCCTTACTTACACGCACAGGTTTTTTCCAAGCCGAGTCTGTGTTGGCCTGCTGTTCGACCAGCTCGTCTATTTCAAGTTCTGTCATTTTCGGTTTTGTTGTCATATGGGCCATCCTGTAATAATTCGAACGACATTCCCTGACTTAAGTTGAAAGATAATCTTCAACTGCCGCCCGCCGACGGTCTTACCAATCAGTTGATAGCGGTCAGCGTAGGTTTTGTTCCTACGAACTTCAAAGTCAGAGAAGAAACATTCAACCGCCTCCTCAAAGGCAACACGATGAGCAAATAATTTATCGCTCTCGAAGTCGTATTCAAAGTCTGCTGGTGTAAAGCGATGCCAGTTGGGCACAATTTTTATCCTGTGCAAATTATAACCGAAGCCAAAATCAAAAAGGCGTGACGCTCCTGCATCACGCCTTTCCTATTCACTACTCTCTGTTCTCTTCCACCTTACAACCTCTCCAACTCCTCCACCTGTTCCTTGATGACATCGAACCCGCCCTGCCAGAACTTCGCCGAGCGGATGTCGATTCCCGCGTCGGCGAGGATTTTGGCCGGGGCTTCGGATCCGCCGGCGGCGAGAATCTTGCGATATTTCGGCTTGAACGATTCGCCTTCGGCCATGAATTGTTTATAGAGTGAGAGCACCAGCAGTTTGCCGAAGGAGTAGGCGTAGACGTAAAACGGTGTGTGATAGAAGTGCGGGATGGCGACCCATTCCCATTTGAATTCGTCGGCGAGTTCGAGCGAGTCACCGAACTGCTCTTTTAGATTTTCCATATAAGCGGCGGAGATTTCGTCCACGCTCGCGTTCTTCAGGACCATGTCGTGGGCAGTGCGCTCGAACATGGCGAACCAGGCCTGGCGTCCGATGGTGGCGTACGAGTCGTCCACCTGGCGGAAGAGGATGTCGCGGCGCACGGCCTTGTTCTTCTCCTCGGCCAACATGCGCTCGATGAGCATCATCTCGCCGAAGGTGGAGGCGGTCTCTGCCAGCGGCAGGGATGAGTGAAAAGTAAACGCCGTGTGATGCGCAGCCAACATGGCGTGGATGGCGTGTCCCAGCTCGTGGGCCAGCGTAGCCACTTCGCGCGCGTTGCCCTGATAGTTGACTAACACGTACGGCGTCATCTCGGGGGTAATCGACGCGCAGAATGCGCCTCCGCGTTTACCCTTGCGCACTTCGCTGTCCAAGTGATTCTCGTCAAAGACACGCTTGGCCAGCGTGCCGAATTCGGGAGTGAAGGCACTGAACGATTCGAGCACCATTTGAGATGCTTTGTCGAAGGTATATTTTTTGTTTGCCGCGGCCAGTGGGGCATACACGTCATAGCGGCGTAACTTCTTTACGCCCATTTGTTTGGCCTTCAATTTAAAGAAACGCTGAAAGACGATTGCGTTTTTCTTTGCTGTGCTGAGCAGGGCATCCACGGCTTCGTCGGGGATGTCGTTCATCAGGTTGCGCATTGCGTTGGGATTCTTAAACTTGCGCAGGGTCACGCCTTCGTTGAACCAGTCACGCACGCGGGTTTGATACATCTGTCCCAGAATCGGGCCGTCATTGGCATACACGCGGAACTGTTCCTGATAAGCTTTGGCGCGCATCTTCGCGTCGGTGCTGTAGACCTGTCCCATTAATTCGCCGCGCGTCATTTCTTTAACTTTGCCGTCCACTTTTAATTTGAATACGTAGCGGTTGGTGATGGCGTCGTACAAATTGATCAGCGCGTTGCCGCCGGTGACATCTTTGATGTTGATGATTTTTTCTTCGGCTTCCGTCAGCGTGTGCGGTTTGAAGTGACGCATCTCTTCAAGATGATAGCGATAATCGCCAGTGCCTTCCATCAGGCGTTGAGCTTCCGCGTCGGTTAGGCTCTTCCACCACAGGTTGAAGAACAGGGTGCGGTTTCCCATGTCTGCCATAAATTGTTGCACACGGTTTTGCAACGTCTGCGCGGCCTGGTCCTGCGTGTCGGCGGCAAAGGCGAGCCCCGCGAACGCGTCCAGTTTGATGTTAATGCGCGTCATTTGCTCGGATGTTTTCACCACGTGCATGAATTCGTCTGTGGGCATGTCGGCGCGCAATTTGCCGCGCACGCCTTCGAATGCGCCGACCTGCTCCTCGATCTGGTCGAAGGCAGTCTCCAGCTCGGGGCTGTTCATGCCGGGGAAGAGATCAGCGAGTGACCAGCGCGAAAGTTTATAAGCCATTTTCATCTCCTCGTTTTTTTTGCATTGTAGGGACACGGCATCGCCGTGTCCCTACAAGTTTTACTGTTCACTTGCAACTAGTAATTATTGTATTGCTGCAAAATGCGCCCGCAACGTGTTGTAGATGTAATTCTCCCACAACGGCACAATATCTTCTTCGTGATAGTCGTGGTCGGAGAAGGTCTGGAAGATGACGCGCCCCTGCATGCACACGGCGATTTGGCCCGCATCGCCCGGCGTGGAGCCGAGCCCGGCCAACATGACCGCGTCGCCTGTGCCCGTCAGGCGGATCTGGTCGCCGGACTGCCCGGACCAGAAACGGCTGAAATGAATCAGCGGCTGGAGTACGTTGGGCTCGTTGAGCACGGGGTTGGTTGGATCCCACCAGAAAATGGAATCGGCCAAATCTTGGTCCTTGCGGAATGCGATACCGCACTCGCCCATGATCTTGCTGATCGGGCCGTTGGCTTCGCTGTCCAGGTACCAAATTTCCGCGATCATGGCGGCCTGGTCGCGAATCAAGCGTGTGTTGATGATGTCCCAGAATTCGCCTGAAATAATATCCTTGTCTTCGGCGCCGACAATGATCAGGTCGTAAATCTCACCGGAGTTTAGGTTGCCCATGAAACGGCCGCTATATGAGCCGTGGTTTGTGTACGTCAGGCCCAGGTTGTCGAGGGCCTGCGAAATCCACATCCCAATGTTGCGTTCATCAGTGTTTTCGTAGACGAGAATGTTGGCATTCTTCATCAGTGTGTCAAGATCTGGAGCCGCAGGGGCGGGCACATCTGTTGCGGGCACTGGTGGCTCAGTGGCTGGCACGCCGGCGGGCGGCTCAGTGACGAGGGGTTGCGCTTGTCCGTCCAACGCGGACTGTGTCAATAGTCGCGCGCTTTCGGTAGCCTGTTTTTCAAGTGCCTGTTTCGTCGAGTCGGGAGCTGGAGTGCTGGTCGGGGAGGATAGCGAGATGGTACAGGCCAGGGTGATGACTATACTCGCCAATCCCATAAAAATCTTCACGAGACGATTTCTTTTAGATGACATACATTCTCCACTTTCTTTATTATCGAATGGATTTACTTATCGAATCGATTATACGCCCAATCAAATATTAAACCGAATGTGGACGATATCGCCGTCCTTAACCGGATATTCCTTGCCTTCGAGTCTGAACTTGCCTTTGGCCTTCGCTTCAGCCATCGACCCGAGCTGGGTCAGGTCTTCGTAGGCCACCACCTCCGCCCGAACGAATCCGCGCGAGAGGTCGGTGTGGATGGCCCCAGCCGCCTCCTGCGCGGACGCGCCGCGGCGGACTGTCCATGCGCGCACTTCATCTTCGCCGACGGTGAAGAAGGACATCAGTTGTAAAAGATCATAGGAGAGTCGAATCATGCGGTTGAGACTGGGTTCTTCGATGCCATATTCCTGCATGAAGACTGCCGCATCTTCGGGCGCGAGCTGGGCGATCTCCATTTCGAGTTTGCCCTGCAAAGCTACAGAGGGGTGATCCAATTCCATCGTCGGCGCGGACTGGCCTTCGCCGAGGTTGAAGGTTGTCAGAATCGGTTTGCGCGTGAGCAGGCCGAAGCTGGCCAAGATTTTATCCTCCTCGGCAGAAACTTCCACCTTCCGCAGAGGGGTGTTTTCAGAAAGCGCGTCATGCAGTTTTTGAAAGAGCACGCTCTGACGTTCGTTGTCGGCTTTGTCGGTGCCGCCTTTTTTGCGTTCCTCCACGAGTCTTTCTAGTTTGCGCTCGACGGCGATCAGGTCGTTGAGCAGGAGTTCGCTGAGCATCGAGTCAACGTCACGTTGCGCGTTGACAGTGCCCGAGACGTGCGGCGCGAGTTCGTTCTCGAAGACGCGCGCCACGTGGATGTACCCGTCCATTTGGGCGAGCTGATTTAATAACTGGCCTGAGATGCCCGTTTTGGCTGAACCCGCTTCCAGTCCGGCAATGTCCGCGTACGTCACTTTGGCGTACATCGTCTTCTTCGGCTTGAACATGCCCGAGAGTTTATCCACGCGCGGGTCGGGAACATCCACAACTGCGGTGTGCACTTCGATGCGTCCGGCGCTGGCGGTGGTGGGGGTGTTGGCGCGGGTGAGCGCGTTGAAGAGGGTGGTTTTTCCGGATTGGGGCAGACCGATAATTCCAAGTTTCATGCTGTTTTATCTTGACCTTGTTGTGTGGGATGGGTATACTGTGCGCTCAATGGTATTGGCCGAAGTGGCGGAATTGGCAGACGCGCGCGACTCAAAATCGCGTACCCGGAAGGGCGTGAGGGTTCAAGTCCCTCCTTCGGCACTCGCTTGGTTCGCATTATACTTGATGGAGCCAATGACGCCCTCCCAAACTGGGAGGGCGTTTTCGATACAAAATAGCAAGGCTTGTGTTACTTGAAATAACATTTAACTTATGGAGTCTCTGTGACTGAATACCTGCCCGTCATCGTCATCATCATCCAACTCATTTTTCTGGAGGGCATCCTCTCGATAGACAACGCGGCCGTGCTCGGCGCGATGGTTTCGGTTTTGCCGGACGACGAACCGATTCCGTGGCCGCGCTGGTTGCAGGGAATCGGTCACCGATTGGACCGTGTTCTGGGCAACCAGCGTATCGCCGCTTTGCGCGTGGGTCTGCTCGGCGCGTACGTGGGACGCGGCTCCATGCTGTTCATCACCAGCTTCCTGATTAATAATCCCTGGATCAGGCTGGTCGGCGCGGCCTATCTGATTCGTCTCGGCATCGAGGAGTTGGGTGACACCACGCCCGGCAAACAGACCGAAGAGGAGAAGCTTGAGGCGCTCGAAAAACCGTCCTTCTGGTCTGTGGTGCTGGCCGTGGAATTACTTGATCTTGTTTTCAGCATTGACAACGTCATCGCCGCCGTCTCGCTTTCAGATGAAATCTGGGTGGTCTTTGTGGGCGTAGGTCTGGGCATCATCACCATGCGCTTTGCGGCGGGTCTCTTTAGTTATGCCATCCTGCGCGAGCCGGTCATCAAACCGGCCGCATATATTTTAGTGCTCAACATCGGTGTGCAGTTGATTCTTGAACAATTGTGGCACGTGGAGATTTCAGATTTTCTGCGCTTCGGAATTTCCGTGGCCATCATCCTCGGGTCCATCTTGTACGCGCACAGCAAATTTCTGCAAAGGTTCTATTTTGTACTGGCCTGGCTAACGAAGGGCATGGGGTTGCTCAACGAATTGGTAGATTGGGTCTTGTATCCGTTTGTCCAAACCATTAAGTGGATTTTTCGCGGCTTCAAATCCAAAAGCCATGTGAGAGAATTGTAAGAGCCTGCAGTCATTTGCTTGACACCCCAATGCGGCTCCGTTAGACTCAAATTGGTTGGGGAGTAGCCGCCTGTCTCACACAGGATGAACTGTCGTCATCCCATTGACTCATAAAGTCATCGGCAGTTCAGGCGCTTTGTTGCGTTGGCAAGACCACCACGGTTGTGGTGGTCTTTTAATTTGAGAGCGCCACACCCACATCCTCGCAACAAGGAAATGGTGTATGCTCACACAAACGAATCAAACCACGGGGGTCACAAAACAGGATTGGCACACGCTCGAAGCCCAAGCCGTTCTCACGCATCTACAAGTTAATGAAGAGGGACTCAGCGCAGACGAAGCGCGCCGCCGCCTCGCCCAAAGCGGGCCGAACCACCTGACAGAGTCTCCCCGCCCGGGCCTCTTGAGTCTCGTCTGGGAGCAGTTGAATAATTTTGTGGTCATCCTGCTCATCGTCGCCTCGCTCGTCTCAGCGCTGTTGGGGGATTACATCGAAGCTTCGGCCATTCTGGCCATCGTTGTATTAAATTCGGTTTTAGGAATCGTGCAGGAGCGTCGCGCCGAGGAAGCGCTGGCCGCCCTACGCAAGTTAAGCGCGCCCGAAGCGCACGTCACGCGCGACGGACGCCACGTCAACATTCCCGCCGCAGATCTGGTGGCCGGCGACATCGTGCACCTCGAGGCGGGCAACTACATCCCCGCCGATGTGCGTTTGCTCGAAGCGATTAATCTGCGCGTCGAGGAGGCCTCCCTCACCGGCGAGTCTCTGCCCGTGCAAAAGAGCGCAACCGCTGTCTTTGATCGCGACATCCCGCTCGGTGACCGCAAGAACACGGCCTTCATGGGCACGTTGGTTTCTTACGGTCGTGGGCGCGGCGTTGTGGTGGCCACGGGCATGCACACACAACTTGGTTTGATCGCCGAGATGTTGCAAAATGTGGAGCAGGAGCAGACTCCGCTTCAACGCCGGCTCGACCAGTTGGGCCGCACCCTCAGCATTGCATCGCTCGCTCTCGTTGCGGTTGTGTTCATCGTCGCGCTGATCAATCAAACAGACATCAGCAAATTATTTTCCGCGCCGTTGATTTACTTTCAAGAGTTCGCGCACGAGATCACCGAAGTTTTTATTATCGCGATTAGTCTCGCCATCGCGGCCGTGCCCGAGGGACTGCCAGCAGTGGTGACCATTTCGCTCGCCATCGGCATGCGCGAAATGATTCGGCGCAACGCGCTCATCCGTCGGCTCGCGTCTGTTGAGACACTCGGCTCGGCCACCGTCATCTGCTCTGACAAAACCGGCACGCTGACTCAAAATGAAATGACCGTCACGCGTTTGTGGGTGGATGGCCAGTTTATGAACGTGAGCGGCACGGGCTACATTCCGCAAGGCGAATTTAGAGTCAGCGATACCACGGTGGATATTTCGGATTATCCCGCCGCGTTGACTCTGCTCTGGCTGGGAGCGCTCAATAACGACGCGCAACTCGAAACCAGCGGGACTGTGAACGGGTTGCCCACCTTCCGCGTTATCGGCGACCCGACGGAGGGCGCGCTACTCGTCGCCGCCGCCAAAGCAGGGACTCCCTATCACGAGATTCACGAAGCCTATCCGCGCGAAAATGAGATTCCTTTTGACTCGGATAGAAAACGCATGATCACCGTGCATGATATTCTCGAACCGAACCCTGATGATTTTTCGCCGTTCTACGACAAGCAACACAAAAACTGGGACGTCATCGCCATGAAAGGCGCGCCAGATGTTGTTTTGCATTTGTGCTCACATTATCAAACCACAAATGACGAAGTGAAATTGCTGGACGACAAGGCGCACAAACGCATCCTCGACGCGAATGATGTGCTGACCAGTGACGCCCTGCGTGTGCTCGGTCTCGCCTATCGCGTCGTGCGCGATGTCCCCGACCGCGAGATCACTCCTCAAGATGTGGAAAGCGAATTGGTCTTCGTTGGACTCGTCGGCATGATTGACCCGCCGCGCACAGAAGTGAAACCCGCGCTCGAACTGGCTCGTCACGCGGGTATCCGCACGGTGATGATCACGGGCGACTATCCCAAAACGGCCAGCGCAATCGCGAAAACTATCGGCCTGCTTTTGCCCGGTCGCAAAGTGGCCACCGGCGCAGACCTTGATCGCATGGACGATGCCGAACTCAAACGGGAAGTTCAACTGACAGATGTCTTTGCGCGCGTCTCGCCGGAACACAAAATGCGCATTGTAGACGCGTTGCAAGCCAACCACGAAATCGTAGCCATGACCGGAGACGGCGTGAACGACGCGCCCGCCATCAAACGCGCCGACATCGGCATCGCCATGGGCATCACCGGCACCGATGTGGCCAAACAAACCGCGGACATGGTGCTGACTGATGACAACTACGCCAGCATCGTCTCTGCGGTGGAGCAGGGACGTGTGATCTATTCCAACATTCGCAAATTTGTTTTCTTTCTACTTTCCTCCAACATTGCTGAGATCATGATCATCTTTCTCGCCACGTTGGCGGGTCTGCCCGCGCCGTTGACGGCGATTCAACTCTTGTGGCTGAACCTGATCACTGATGGCGCGCCCGCGCTGGCCCTGGCTGTGGAAAAAGGCGATCCCGATATCATGGATCACAAGCCGCGCGCGACGAATGAACCCATCATCAACAAGTCGATGCGGCTGGGGCTTTCGGTGCAGACGGTTGCGCAGACGGGCGCGGTGCTGACGGCGTTCGCCCTCGGCTTGATCTGGCACCTCGAGGCTGGAGCCGCCATCCCGTCCGGCACGAACGCGCTGAGTTATTTGCTGGCGCACGATTGGCGCGGGGTGGACGTCCAAACAGCGGAGACGATGGCCTTCGTCACATTGTCGTTGTGTGAATTGTTCCGCGCGTATACGGTGCGCTCGGAGAGGACCTCTCTGTTTCGATTGGGCGTG
>VFKQ01000271.1 GCA_009885445.1 Anaerolineaceae bacterium
GCTACGCCTTCCTGCCTTTCTACCAAACCATCAAGCGCGAGGGGGTTGCGGTATGACGCAGGACAAGTCATACAAGAAAGACCTGATCCAATATCGCCTTGAGTCTGCGCGAGAAATGTTGCGGGACGCGCAACTTCTCAAGCAAAGTGGTGGCAGCCCGAAAAGTATCGTCAATCGCGCCTATTACGCGGTCTTCTATGCCTCGCTTGCCCTACTTGTTACAGCAGATGTGGAGCCGAGTAAACATTCAGGCGTGCTTGCCAAATTTGATGAACTTTTTGTCCGTCAGGGGATTTTCACGAAAGAGATGAGCAGGATTCTCCATCACGCCTTTGACATGCGACAGGCTGGGGATTATCAAAAATCGAAGGTCATCACGGAAGAACAAGCCGATGAAGTTCTCCGTTCTGCCGAAGAATTTGTCCGAACCATCGAATCGAAACTTTTACAGGGCTGAAATGACCGAGTCCGCTTTAGCGGACTTCCACGCGCTGAGGCGGGGGATTCATCCCCCCGCCGAATTTGGAGGCGCGACGGCGCGGTTGAGCACGGAATGAATCATTTCCGCCAAACCCGCGCGGGCGTGAACGCCCCGCGCTCAAAGCGGAAGCCCCGTTGGGGCTACATTAACAGACCCTTCTTCATCCTTCATCTTTTCCAATGCCCTCCCTCCTCCAAACCGTCAAAAACACCTACGACGCGCTTCGCCGTCTGCCGCAACTGCCCGCCGCGTACCTGCATCCGTGGCGACGAGAGAGCATCCGTCGCATCGCCGCGCTCAAGGACACACACGCGCAAGCGGGCAGTCGCGCCTTCATCATCGGCAACGGACCCTCCCTCAAGCAGACCGACCTCAGCAAACTCAAAAACGAATTTACCTTCGGCCTCAACCGCATCTACCTGATGTTCCCCGAACTCGGCTTCAGTACCTCCTGCCTCGTCTCCATTAACGACCTCGTCATCGAACAGTGCGCCGCCGAAATGTCCGCGCTTGAAATTCCAAAGTTTTTCGCCTGGCGTTCGCATCGTCACTTTGAGACTTCAGCCATCAGCCGTCAGCCGTCAGTATCCGCGCAAAGCGCCCATTCTCCATCCTCCATTCTCCATCCTCCGATATTTCTCTACACAACTTACACGGGACCAAAATTTTCAACCAACGTAATCAACCGCGTCTGGGAAGGCGCCACCGTCACCAACGTCGCACTTCAACTCGCCTTCCACATGGGTTTTGAAAAAGTGATTCTCATCGGCGTGGATCACAACTTCGCATCGAAAGGCGAGGCCAACAAAACCGTCACCTCCGACGGCGACGACCTCAACCACTTCTCCCCCGCCTATTTCGGCAAAGGCTTCCGCTGGCAACTCCCCGACCTCGACACCTCCGAGATCGGCTACCGCTTCGCCCGCGACGCCTATCAAAAAGCAGGCCGCGAAATTCTCGACGCCACCCTCGGCGGCAAACTCACCATCTTCCCCAAGGTCGACTACAATTCCCTCTTCTGATTTTCGATTTACGATATTCGATTTACGATTGACTCGCACAACCTGAAACTGGTTACTGGGCACTGATTACAGCCTCCCCCATGCCGCCTCTCCTCCGCGCCCGTATCGGGTTAGCCCTCCTCATCATTATCCTCGCCCTCGGCGGACTCCTACGTCTCCTCGACCTGACCGATCCTCCGCTCGACTTCCATCCCACGCGCCAACTGCGCAACGCCATCATCGCCCGCGGCATCTATTACGACATCCTCCCTGCGGAACGCACTGACGAATCCACCCGCGCCCTCGCGGACTCAATCGCCCGCGCCCCCGCCCGCTACGAACCTCCCGTCACCGAGACTCTCGCCGCGGTGACCTATCTCATCACTGGCGGAGAAAACCTCGCCATCCCAAGAATCTACAGCACCCTCTTCTGGCTCCTCGCGGGACTCTGTCTCTACGACCTCGCCCGCCGCATCACAGACTCAACCGTCGCCGCCCTGCTCTCGCTGACGTATTACCTCGTCCTCCCCTTCGCCGTCCAAGCCAGCCGAAGTTTTCAGCCCGACCCGCTGATGACCGCGTCGGCATTTATAGGAATTTATTTTCTCTATCGCTGGTCGGAAGAATTTGGAATACGGGAGCTTGCTCTCGCAATTTCCGACAGCAAGCTGTCGGACTCCATAAAAACCTCCTGGCGCTACGCCCTCCTCGCCTCCATCTTCATCTCTTTCGCAGTCTTCGTCAAAATCTTCATCGGCTTCATCGCGGGCGGCGCGGCTATCGGACTCGTGCTCTTCACCCTCAAAGGGAAATTCTGGCGCTCCTCACAAGTGTGGACGATGCTCGCCATCATGGTCATCCCCGCGTTCCTATTTTATTTCGTCGGCAACACCGGCAGTTCCAGCGAGTACATTACCAACTGGTCCGTGGACATGTTCAAACTCATCACCAGCACGGACTTCTATTCAAAATGGCTGGCCTTCCTCGGCAGTCTCTTCGGGCTGACGATTCTTTTTCTCAGCCTCGCAGGGACATTCCTCGCCGCGCCGCGCGGCCACGCATTGTTGATCGGTCTGTGGGCGGGGTATTTGCTTTACGGACTCTCCGTCCCATTTCAGATGTACACGCACTCCTACTATCACATCCAACTGACGCCGATCATCGCGCTGGGGCTGGGTCCGATTGCAGAAGCAATCATCGCCAAAGCGAGCGCTGGTCGAGTAGGCGGCGGGGTCTCGATACGCAACGAACGCTACTCGACCGCCGCCGTATCGAGACTAGCATGGTGGCAGACCGCGCTCATCGCGCTGACCGTCGCAGTGATCGGATTCGAATCGTGGGTATCGCGCTCCGTCCTCATCGCCGAAGATTTCCGTGCTGAACCCGCCTACTGGCAAACCATCAGCGACGCGATTCCCGCCGACGCGAAAGTCATCGCGCTGACGCAAGATTATGGTTATCGCCTGATGTATTTCGGTTGGCGAAAAATTTCGCTCTGGCCGCTGGCTTCGGGGCTGGCCGAGATTCGCGGCAACAGCATCAGCGCCGAAAAAAGTTTCGCCGAACTCGCCGCGGACAAAGATTATTTTCTGGTCACCGCGTTCAATCAGTTAAATCAACAACCCGATTTAGAAAAAATTCTGTCGCAATATCCCATCGCCGCGCAAGGGGATGGATTTGTATTATATGATTTGCGAAAATAAATGACATGTAGGGAACGGCAGCTGCCGTTCCCTACATCTAAATAAATTATGACCACCCTTTCCATCATCACTCCCTCCTTCAATCAAGCCTCCTATTTAGAGCAGACAATACAATCTGTTTTGAATCAGGATTATA
>VFKQ01000274.1 GCA_009885445.1 Anaerolineaceae bacterium
GAAATCCTGGCCGACTTGCACCACGTCCCGAGCGGAGTCATCGGCTGGGGATATCTGGACGCCACCGAGGAAAACGTCTCTTTCCTCGCCGGTAGCGGGCGCGCCAACTATTTTATTTATCGTGACCCGCGCGACTTGCTCGTCTCGCACATTTTTTTCGCGACAGACATGCACGAGGCGCACGGCATGCACGCGCATTACAAGTCACTGCCCGATTTCGGCGAGCGGCTCAAAGTGGCGATTAGTGGAATCAACGAAGATGGACTGGTACTCCCCAGCGTGAAGCAACGCTACGAGGGAGTCTTTCAATGGCTCGAACAAAAGTTTGTGATGTGTTTGCGCTTTGAAGATTTGATCAACAACCGCGACGCGACGTTAAACGCCATGCTCGATGAAGTGGAAAAGACCGGTTATAAAATCCCCACGCCGCGCGGCAAAGCATTATCTATTTTGATAGATGCAATTCAGCCGAAGAAGAGTCACACCTTCCGCTCCGGTCAAACCGGCGGCTGGACGAAATACTTCTCTGCCGAACATAAAAAATTATTTAAAGATGTGGCGGGGGACTTGGTGGTCAGGCTGGGGTATGCGAAGAATAATGATTGGTAGATCGCGGTAGGCACGTTATAATCCCGCCATTGTTGGAGGTTGAAATGCAGATAACTGAGACCATTGCCATTCAAGTGACCCCCGAGGCGGCGCAGGCCTTTCGTTCGGCAAACGAGCAAGAGCGCAGGAAGATGGAGCTGTTGCTCAGCCTGCGTTTGCTCGAAACGGCGCGCAATCGCAAGACTTTGGAGGAAGTCATGCGTGAGATCAGCCGCTCGGCCAAAGAACGCGGACTGACTGAAGAATCCCTCGCTGAATTATTGAAAGACTAGTATGCGCATTGTCTTCGACAACAATGTGCTCGTCAGCGCGTTGTTGTTTGAAGATTCCCTGCCAGCCCAGGCGTTCTTTTTTGCGGCAAGGGAAGGCTGAAATTATGATTTCGTCCGCGCTGGTGCAGGAAGTTCAAGAGGTTCTGAATCGGCCAAAGTTTGACCGCTTTGTGACCAAGAACCAGCGCGAAGATTTTATTCTCTCGCTGGTTGAGACGGGGATACTTGTCGAAATTCGCGAAACCATCGAGGTTTGCAGGGACCCAAAAGACAACATGATATTGGAAGTGGCCGTGAGCGGAAATGCAGAGACTATCGTAACGGGCGATAAGGATTTGCTGGTTTTACAACCGTTCCGCGGGATTCGAATTCTCCAACCCCGCCCTTTCATCGATAGTTATCTTCCCTGAATTTACACCCTTTCCATCCACAACGGCGAATCATATTTCTCGCGGACCAGTTCCTCTGTCCGCGAGATTTCTTTTTGGGTGAGTTCGTCTGGCTCCAGGTGCAAATCAAGAGTCTGCTCGAAGGCGTGGACAAATGCCTGCGCGGCGGAATCCCAGCTGACAATTTTTCCCAACGCCGACTCCACCGTGGCGGCGCGTGCGAGCAGACGGCGGGCCGCATCCTCGCGCGTGGACTCGTCCGCGAAGGCCAGCGCCTGACAGATGCGCGACAAGTCGCCCGTCAGCGGGAGTGAGCCATGTTGAAGCACGCCCTCTTTGCGCCGCGCCTGCGCCGAGCCGATTAACTTTTTTCCGTCCACCGTGATTTCTTTTGTGGACGGCACTTCAAAGCAGACCGGATTTGTGTAGGTCGGATTGGTAATCCGACCCGCGTCCTCTTTCATCTCCACCACTAACTCCAGGGATTGAACAGCAAGCAGAAGTGCCTGGGCGAGTCGACTGTAACTTTCAAGAATCGTGCCGGCCACGCGCGGTTCGTCATTCGGCGCGATGACGGAGTAAGTCAACTCGTTGGTGTGCAGAATGGCGCGTCCGCCCGTGACGCGGCGCACGA
This sequence comes from Anaerolineaceae bacterium, assembly GCA_009885445.1. GTDB lineage: Bacteria > Chloroflexota > Anaerolineae > Anaerolineales > Villigracilaceae > Denitrolinea. The sequence goes on from VFKQ01000274.1 coordinate 1,905, forward strand.
CCTCCCAGCCGCGTTCACGCAAGCGCGTCGTGTCCACGTCCGCGAAGGGCTGGGCGTAACCGAGCGACAGGCAGGGCGGAGTCCACGCGTAGAGACGCAGGACTGCGGGTGATTCTCCGCGCGCAATTGACTCGAGAATCGCCTCGTCCGCAGCCATGTTCCA
>VFKQ01000314.1 GCA_009885445.1 Anaerolineaceae bacterium
GCTTCGGCAAACTCCTCGGGCGTGTTCACGTTGCGAAAGGCGAGTCCGCTTGGGTCAAACGCCGCCACTTCAGCGGGCGTGAGTTCGCGAATTTTCACCGAGGGGAACCACGCAATGACTTTCCACAAATCAGAATCTATTGCGGATTTAATTGCCGCGACGCACGTCTCGCGCCGATAGAGGGCGTGGAACGGTTCGTAGCCGCCCTCCGATTTTGCGATGACGACGTCCGCTTCTTCCTCGCCCATGAGGCGGGTCGCGCCTTCGAGGAGCGACGTACTCGCGAAGGGCATGTCACACGCCACGACGGCGACGAGTGGCCCGCTCGCCGAAGCGACCGCAGTGTAGAGTCCGCCCAGGGCGCCGCGACCCGCTACGAGGTCGGGCACGAGGCGTAAACCGAGGAAGGCGTAATCGTCGGGGCGATTCGTCGTGATGAGGATTTCGTCGGCAATGGGGGCGAGTCTGTCAATGACGCGCTGAATCAAGGGTCGCCCCAAAAAAGTTTTCAGGGCCTTATCCTGCCCCATGCGTGTGGACTGCCCGCCGGCTTGAATGACGATGGATAACATGCTTCCATTATAGTCTGCCCCCCTGCAGAACTGGGCGGGGCCGTTCTGCTTGCCCGTGTATGCGCGGGTTTTTTGCTGTATAATTTTGCAACCCCAATGAAAAACTGGAAAGGAGGCCCGCTGACACGATTATTATTTCTGCCCATCTTTCATCACCTTACCTGAATATTTGAAACAAGGAGAGAACTGTGAATAAGAAACTTTTTAGCTTTCTGGCCGTGTTCATGATCGCCAGCATTGTGCTGACGGCTTGTGGCGGCGGAAAAACCGAAGTCCCTGCAACTGCAACTGCTGTGCCCACCTCGGTTCCGACCGAAGTGGCCACGACTGCGCCGGTTGAAAACCAGGCCGTTGTGACGGCCACCAGCTATGCCGCGGTCAGTTGTGATTACGGCGGCGAGTTCAAATCAATTGAAGCGCTGGATGACAACACCGTCAAGTTCACCCTGTGCTACCCCGACCCGGCCTTCCTCTCGAAGGTGGCCTTCGCTGTGTTCGCCATTCAGGACAAAGATTACCTGGATGCCAACGGCGGCGATTCGGCCAAGATGAGCGAAGCCCCGAATGGCACCGGCCCCTACACCGTTAAGGAATGGGTGCATGGCGACCACATCACCTTTGAAGCCAATGCCTCCTATTGGGGCGGCGTGCCTGCCAACCAGACCTTGATCTTCCGCTGGTCTGCCGAAGCCGCCCAGCGCCTGCTTGAATTGCAGGCTGGCACGGTGGACGGAATCTTTGCGCCTTCTTCTGAAGATTACGCCACGATTCAGGCCGACCCCAACCTCTCGCTGGTTCCCTACCAGACCGGCAACGTTTTCTACATCGGCATGAATAACACCAAGCCTCCGTTCGACAACGAACTGGTGCGCAAGGCAGTTTCCATGGCGATTGATAAACAGCGCATCGTGGATACCTTCTATCCCCCAGGATCCTATGCGGCTGAACAATTCATCCCTGATGACTGGTCCCCCGGCTTCAGCACCCTCGGTGATGGCGCCAAATGGTATGAATTCAACATTGCCGCGGCCAAAGACCTGTTGACTCAGGCTGGCTTCCCGGATGGATTCGATGTCACCCTTGGTTATCGTGACGTTGTGCGCGTTTACCTGCCGCATGTGAACGAAGTGGCGCAGGATATCCAGGCGCAACTCGCCGAGATTGGCATCCGCGTTACTTTGGACAAAGTTGAGTCTGGCCCGTACAATCAATCCGTTGCCGCCGGCGAGCAGGACCTGTTCCTGTATGGCTGGGGCATGGACTATCCTGACTCGACCAACTTCTACGACTACCACTTCGCCAGCAATGCGGTGCGCTTTGGCGCCGAGTACCCCGACCTGGTAGCGGCCATCAAGGCCGCCGCGCTGCTCAGCGACCCGGTTGAGCGCCAGAAGCATTACGATGAAGCCAATGCTCTGATCAAGTTGCACATGCCGGTTGTGCCCGTTGCTCACGGCGCGACGGCGAACGCATTCCTTGCCAGCGTTGGCAATGTGAAAATCGGACCGTTGAACGAGAACTTTGAAGAAATGACCACGACCTCCGGTCAATTGGTCTGGATGCAAAGCGGCGAACCCATCAGCCTGTGGTGCGGTGACGAGTCGGACGGCGAGACCCTGCGCGCCTGCCTGCAAGTCTACGAATCACTGTTGGCCTATGAGTACGGCGGAACCGGGATTATTCCCGGCCTCGCTGAATCCTGGGAGTCGAACGCTGACGGCACTGAATGGACCTTCAATTTACGCCAGGGCGTCACCTTCCACAATGGCGCCACCTTCGATGCCTCGGACGTGATTGCCAGCTTCGCCGCCATGTGGGACGTTCAAAACGCCAACCACAAGGGCAACAGCGGCGCCTTTGAATATCTGACCGGCTTCTTCGGCCAGTTCCTCAACGCGCCTCCTCCCGCCCCGTAAGCTGGAGATTGAATCTCCCGGCCCTGCTCGTTGAGCCGGTGTCTTAAACAAATTCGGCCCCGAAGGCCTGCAAGTTAAAGCCTTCGGGGCCGAAACGAAATACAGGTTCGCCGCCCACCATGACCCAATTCATCGCCCGTCGTCTGCTCCTGTTCCTGCCAGTCCTGTTTGGCATCACCTTCGTCACATTTGCATTGGCGCGCTTGTTACCCGGCGAGCCGTGTTTTGCCACGCTCGGAGAAAAAGCCACCCTCGCCCAATGCGCCGCCTTTAACGAACGCGAAGGACTCAACGACCCGATTATGGTCCAGTTTGGGCGCTACCTGAACGACATCGCGCACGGAAACTTTGGCACCTCCTTAAAAGACAGCCGCCCCGTCACCGAGATCATCCTCGAACGCCTGCCGATGACCCTCGAAGTCACCCTCGGCGCAATGCTCTTCTCCACCATTTTCGGAATCCTGCTGGGAATCCTCTCTGCCACGCGGCGCAATTCGGCTGTGGACGTTGTCACCATGATGGGCGCAAACGTGGGCGTCTCGATGCCGGTCTTCTGGCTCGGCCTGACCCTCGCTTACTTTTTTGCGCTGACTTTAAAGGGCACTCCATTCTGGATTCCCCCCTCCGGCAGACTCAGCTCCGGCATGTCCCTTTTATCGCTCAACGAGTTTTATCAACTCTCCGAGATGACGGGCCTGCGGGCCGCCATCGTCACCTTCGCTTCCAACACGGTCACATTCAACGCCCTGATAACGGGTCGCTGGGACGTTTTGCGGGATGCCCTCTGGCATCTGATTCTGCCCTGCGTCGCCGTCGGCACGATTCCGCTTTCCATCATCGCGCGCATGACGCGCTCCAGTCTGCTCGAAGTTTTGGGCCTCGAATACGTGCGCACCGCGCGCGCGAAAGGCCTGACAGGCAGGCAGGTAATATTTAAACACGCATTTCGTAATGCCATCATCCCCATTATCACAGTGGTCGGGCTTTCTTTTGGAAGTCTGATGAGCGGAGCAGTTCTCACCGAAACGGTCTTTGCGCTTCCTGGTGTCGGCACGCAGTTGGTCGGCGCAATCCTCTCGCGCGACTACGCCGTGGTGCAGGCCTTTACAGTCATCATTGCTTTTATTTTTGTATTTGCTAATCTGCTCGTTGACCTCTCGTATGCATTCCTCGACCCGCGGATTCGCCTCCAATGACAATAATCACCCCCGCCGACTCCCTGAAACAAACCGCTCCGCGCACTCCGTTTCAAGACGCCCTGCGCCGTCTGCGCCGACATCGTTCGGCACAAGTGGGCTTTGTCATCCTCGGCTTCCTCGTCTTCGTCGCAATCTTTGCGCCAGTGCTGGCACCTTATGACCCCATCAAAGTGCTGACAGATGTCACCGTGCGTTCCAAACCATGCATTCATTTTTTCGGATGTCCCGCAGATCAGCCCCAGCATTACTTCGGCATAGACGGAAATAAGCGCGACTTGCTCTCGCGCATCATCTATGGCTCGCGGCTTTCCCTGCAGATCGGCGTGGCCACCGTCACCTTTGCCATCCTGCTCGGCACGATACTGGGTGCGACCGCCGGGTTTTTGGGCGGCTGGCTCGACAACATTATCATGCGCATCATGGACGTCCTGCTCGCCTTCCCCAGTCTGATTCTCTCCATCGCCATTGTGGCCGTGCTCGGTTCGGGCCTGATCAACGCCCTGCTGGCGATTGCCTTCGTGGCCATTCCTGTTTACGCGCGTATTGTGCGCGCCAGCGTTCTGCAAGTTAAAGAACAGGATTTCGTCACCGCCGCGCGCGCGCTCGGCTCCTCACAACTGGGCATCTTAATGACGCATGTGATGCCCAACGCGCTCACCCCGCTGATCGTGCAAGCCACGCTCGGCATCGCCAGCGCAATTCTCGACGCCGCCGCGTTATCTTTCCTCGGGCTGGGTGCGCCGCCTCCCACCCCCGAATGGGGCCTGATGCTCGGCGCGGAACGCAACAGTCTCTTCAACGCGCCGCACCTGGTTTTCCTGCCCGGCCTGGCCATCATCCTGACCGTGCTTTCGTTCAACCTCATCGGCGACGGCCTACGCGACGCCCTCGACCCGCGGCTTTCAAACGTGCAAAAATAAAAAAAAGAAACCCGACTTTCGCCAAAGGCGAAAAGTCGGGTTTCTGATTTATCAGGGGATGTTTGGAAAATAAATCCCGACGAGAGTCAGCGCACCGAACAGAATCAGCACCAGCGCCGCGCCGTTCCACGCGTGAAGCGGGTCGCTGGTGTCGACGATTTTTACCAGTGGATAATTTCCCTGCACCTCGAGACGCGGACCGCCCACCCAGGCGAAAAGCGCGCCGCCGATCAATCCGCCGATGTGTCCCCAGTTGTCAATTGCGCCGCCGCTGGAGAGGCCGATGAATAGATTGATGCCGGCGATGGTGAGGATGTTACTCAGTGCGGCGCGGCCTCTGTCTGCGAACAGGTCGCGGTTCTGGTAAATGAACACGCCCTCCGCGCCGACCAATCCAAAAACCGAAGTGGACGCGCCCACCGAGATTCCATCTGAAAATAAAAACGACAACACGTTGCCTGAGAATCCAGCCAGCAGATACAACATTAGGAAACGACCATAGCCATAGCGGCGCTCGAGTCCCTGCCCGAAGCTGAATAGCGCGTACATGTTGAAGCCGATGTGCGCGATGCCCGCGTGCAAAAGAATTGGTGTGATCAAACGCCACAACTGGCCTTCTTCTCGAATCAACTCATTTATTTTTGCGCCGTAAAAAGTGGGCAGGTCGAGGCTGTAATAGAAATTTGGGGTGAGCAGTTGAATGATGTAAACGAAAACCGTCACGCCCAGAATCGCAAAGGTGACGCGCGGCGGCACGGAGGGAATCTGAAGGGAGACAAAGCTCGGGGTGGGCGAACCCGCTGTGGGCGCGGATAGTGACGCGGGGGTTTCGTCGCTCATAATGAAACCTTGCGCGGCGTCGCGCGGTGGTGCTCGGCGTCGATGATGGCGCGGATTGTGTCCACGCTTTGTTCGAGGCGGAAGTCGTGGTTGATGATGACGTAGTCGAAAGCGCTGATGCGCTGAAGTTCTTTGCGCGCGGTGGCGATGCGCAGTTTGAGTTCGTCGGCGGTTTCGGTCTGGCGTTTTTCGAGACGCGTGACGAGTTCCGCTTCGTTTTCAGTGGTCAGAAAAATAAGCAGTGCTTCGGGGGCGAGTTTGCGAATGGTTTCGGCGCCTTGCACGTCAATGCGCAGGACCACGTCTTTGCCGCTGGCCAGGGCTTCGCGCACTTGCTGTTTGGGGATGCCTTTGTAATCGCCGTAGACGATGGCGTATTCGATGAGTTCGTCGCTTTCGATCATGTGCGCGAATTCGTCTTTGGAGAGGAACCAGTAGTCGCGGCCATGCACTTCGTTTTCGCGGCGCGGACGGGTGGTGGCGGTGACGACGAAATGGAAGGGCAGTCCGCGTTCTTTCATGCGCGCCAGCACCGCGTCTTTGCCGACGCCCGAGGGGCCAGAGATGACGATGAGCAATGGCGCGGGACGCGGCAGGTCGAAGTTGTGTTCGGACATTTGGCTATTGTACCTGAAAGGTTGGCGATTGAAATCGCAGCAACCTTTGCGAAGTCCACCTTCGTGGACTTCAATCTTTTTCACCGCGAAGAAACAAAGGCCGTGAAGTTTTTGAATTTCGCGAAGGCTCTCCTTCGCGTTCTCTTTAAAATCTTCGCGCTCTTGGCGGTCTTCGCGGTGAAAAGGTTTTTTGGGTAAAATGTAGACATGCCCACTTATGATTATGTTTGCGAGAAGTGCAGTACGCGCTTCGACGTGTTTATGACTTACGCCGAATATGGCGCGCGACCTGTGGCTTGCACGAATTGCGGGAGCAGTCAAGTCCGCCGACGAATGACGCGCGTACGAATTGCAAAATCGGAGGAGTCGCGCATGGATGGTATGGAAAGCGAACTCGGCAATCTCGAAGGTTTGGAGAACGACCCGCAAGCGCTCGGGCGCATGATGCGCAAAATGGGACATGCGATCGGCGAAGACCGTCCGCCGGAGTTTGACGATGTGGTCGAGCGACTCGAGTCTGGTCAAAGCCCCGAGCAGATCGAGTCTGCGATGCCTGAGTTGGGGAAGATGGCTGAGGATGCAGGTGGGAATGACGACCTATAAACTTTTCACCGCGAAGAAGGAAAGCCCGCGAAGGTTCATAGAGAACGCGAAGAATCCCTTCGTGGCCTTAATAAAAATTCGCGCACTTCGTTTCTTCGCGGTGAGAAAATAAAAAATCCCCAGTCACGTGGACTGGGGATTTTGTGTTGACCTAGTAGCCGCCGCGGCGCTGGCCGCCGCCGCGATCACCGCCGCGGTTTCCACCACCGCCACGATTGCCGCCGCCCCCGCCCCCGTAGCCGCCGCGTCCACCACCACCACCGCCGCCGCCTTCTTCACGCGGACGGGCAATGCTGACGCGCAAGTCGCGTCCGCCCATGTCGCGGCCATTGATGTCGGTGATGGCCTTTTGGGCATCCTCCGCGCTGGCCATTTCGATGAAGGCAAAGCCTTTTGAGCGGCCTGTTTCGCGATCTTTGATGATCGCCACCGAGGTCACGGTGCCTGCCGCTGAGAAGATGGAGTTCAACTCATCTTCTGTGGCTGAGTAGGGCAGGTTTCCAACGTACAACTTCGATTCCATACTTCTCCTAATTGGGTCCGCCGAGCGGACCAGTGAAAGTGCAGGCGTTCGTGACCTCAAACGAGAATCAGGCAAACCCCTGTGACGGTGATGCTGAGTATAACACTCGAGTTGCGGAAAGGGTTTCGGTTTTTGGGCGTGGAAATGGGGTCGGGGAGGCGGTTGCATTCCCTTTGGAAAAACGGTAAGATAAAGCCAGGAACAATCCCATGCCCACGAGTATCAAGAAAATCCTGCGCGAATTGAAAAAAGGACTGGCCGCCATTTACGGCGACCAGTTGAAAGCCGTGATTCTGTTTGGCTCCTACGCGCGCGGCGATGCGCATCCGCCTGATTCGGATATTGACGTGCTGATCGTGTTGAAGGGCGAATTTGATTATTGGGAACAGGATAAACGCTCAGAGGAATTCATTTCTGCGCTGTGCCTGGAAAATGATGTGCTCATCTCGGCCAAACTTGCTTCAGAAACGAAATATTCCGAAAGTAAAATGCCACTTTATATCAATGTGCGTAGAGAGGGCCTGGCAGTATGATCACACCCGCGATTGAGCATTTCATAAAACTGGCGGATGAAAGCCATGAAGTTGCAAAGAAATTGATTGAAACGGGCCATCCTCGCTTTTCAGCCGCGCAAACGTATTACACGATCTTCTATCTGGCTCAAGCAATGTTGCTGACAAAAGAATTAACTTTCTCGAGTCATTCTGCGGTGGTTGCGGCGTATGGCAAGGAGTTTGCAAAAACGGGCTTGCTTGATCTGAAGTTTCATCGCTACATCATTCAAGCGCAGAAACTCCGCCAAACCGGGCATTATGGCGACGAAGGCGAAGAAGTGACAGAGGAGCAGGCGTTGGAATCCTTTCAATGGGCGATGGAATTCATCGAAGCCGTGAAAGCGTATTTGGGCAAAACGTAAAGCAGGGACATCA
>VFKQ01000118.1 GCA_009885445.1 Anaerolineaceae bacterium
CGAGTCAATGGCTTTGAGCGCCGTGTAAATTGTTTTTGAAGCACCTTCGCGGTCCGTCTTGATCGCGGACCACGGCGCGTTGACGTCGAGATACACATTCACCGCCGTGGCGAGTTTCATGGCTTCGCCCAACGCAGAGCGCAGGCGCACGGACTCGAGTTCCGCGCCGACAGTGTTGAATCCGTTTTCGATGGTGGCGAGCAATGCTAAATCCGTGGGGCGCAAATCGCCGCTAATATCGGGCACATGACCATCCCAATTTTTGTAACAAAATGCCAGCACGCGATTGGCAAGGTTGCCCCAGGTGGCCACCAGCTCGTTGTTGTTGCGCGCCACGAACTCGGCCCAGTCCCAGTCGCTGTCCTTTGCTTCGGGCATGTTCACCGTCAAGTAATAGCGCAATGCGTCGGGGTCGTAGCGCGTCAATGCGTCGCGGCCCCACACGGCCCAATTGCGCGAGCCGCTGATCTTTTTGCCCTCGAGATTCATGAATTGATTCGCGGGCACATCGAACGGCAGAATCAACGGCACTTCTTCCTCGGCGAAAATTTCCATGAAGGCCGTGCCCACGCCCATCAACTCGGCGGGCCACAGCGACGTGTGGAAGAAGATGTTGTCTTTGCCGATGAAGTGGAACTGCCGCGCCTGCGGATTGATCCACCACTCGCGCCACGCTTCTTTGTCCCCGCTCAGGGCGGCCCACTCAATCGGCGCGGAGAGGTAGCCGATGACGGCCTCGAACCACACGTAGAGTTTCTTCGTTTCCCAGCCCACCTCGCTGACCGGAAGCGGGATGCCCCAATCAAGGTCGCGGGTGATGGCGCGCGGTTTGAGTCCCTCGGCCTCGACCTTGCCCAGCGATTCGCCCAAGACGGTGTCACGCATGTGTTCCGCGCGGTCTTTGAGATATTTGATTACATCTGGCTCAAGCTTTGACAAGTCAATGAAGTAATGCTCGGTTTCGCGCAGTTCAGGCGAAGACGTGTCGCTCTCCACCTTTGATTTCGGATTGACCAGTTTGGTCGGGTCGAGCACATTGCCACAGTTATCGCACTGATCGGAGCGCGCGCCCTCGAAGCCGCAGATGTAACAAGTCCCTTCGATGTAGCGATCCGGCAGGAAGCGCTTGAGTCCCGGCGAGAACCATTGCGGGTCGGTCTGCTTGAATAGGAATCCGTTTTTTTGCAGGGCCAGAAACATGGTCTGCGCAACTTTGAAATGATTCTCGCTGTGCGTGGTGGTGTACAAATCGTAAGTGATGCCAATTTGTTTGAACAGGTCAATGAACCCCTCGTGATAAAACTTGTACACTTCTTCCACGGGCTTGCCCAGTTTGTCCGCGCTCATGGTCACAGGTGTGCCATGCGAATCGGTGCCGGTGATCATCAACACTTTGTTGCCCTTCAAGCGGTGATAGCGCGCGACAATATCCCCGGGCAGGTGCGAGCCGGTTAGATTGCCGACGTGAATTTCGGCATTGGCATACGGCCATGCGACAGCGATTAAAATGTTTTCGGGCATTCGTGCCTCCATAAATCATTTACCACAAAGGCACGAAGGAACACGAATGAAAAACCTTTGTGCACTTTGTGTCCTTTGTGTTTAATTTGTTTTTCTTAGCGGTCTTGGCGGTCTTCGCGGTTCAATTTGTATTGGGAAACAAAAAGGCTGTCCGCAAAATGGACAGCCCGTCTTCCTTCAGGTAAGTTTACCTAACGCGCTTTCCGTTCGCGGCGGAATATCTCCATGTGTGGGCGCATGGCCATGGTCACACCTACACTTGCGTACGGTGCCAGTGTTGTCACCATCGGGAAAGTGGAAATTGAGTTCATCGTGGCGCTATTTTACTATAGAGTCCTGACCTGCACTGGAAAATGTGACCAAGTAAAATGAGAGTCGAGTGCCCTAAAAAGGAGCCAAACTCTATGAACCGAAGAAAGCGCTGACATGTCTCCGCGAAAGTCTCACGGACGCGCGTCATTGTCCGTGCATAGGTTATGGTCAGCAATGGCGCGGATGAGACATGTCAGGTTTCCATAGAACCCGCGCGCCCAATTCTCCAATTCCCCATTCTCTTCTCTCTTCACCCCCCAATCCTCCTCGTCTCCATATAAAAGCGCTTCTCTCGCGCTTCGCCCATGGAGAAAGTTTTGCGCGGCAAAGCGCCGTCTAGAATCACGGTCTTGAACAGATCTGATTTGTGCATGCCCGCCAGATAAAAGCTGGCGTTGCCCGCCTCGTTGCCGAGGCGCACGGCCACATCCGCGCCGTGGACGTAGTCAATTTTTTGCGCGCCGCCCTCGTCCATGAATCTATTTAGGAAGGATTGAATCGTGCCGACGGCGAGATTTAATTTCGGATTGGAAATCTCCAACACCCCAAACGCTTCGCCGCCGTGCGCTCCCACCAGACCGATGAGTTGCTTGCCCTCCTCAGCCGAGTCCACGCGTTGAATCATTTCCTCCGCGCTGGCGACGGGCGTGTATAAAATGTCCGCGCCAAATGTGGACTTCAACTCAGCGCTCAAATCTTTTTGCAAGCCGAACAGCACGCGATGAATCGGCTCCACTTCCAGCCCGTCATCGTGGACATTGAGAATCTCGACCAGCGCGTAACGCGTCGGGTGATTCATGCCCACTGTTGATTTCACTTTTTCCCAAATTGCTTTCGCAGTTGCGAGCGAGTGATTGCCGTCGCCCATCGCAAAAAGTAGCACGGGTTCGTTTCCGCTCAATCCATATTTTGCGGCAAAGGTCTCGGGCTGGGCGAGTCCGCGCAACCCTGCGATGACTCCATTTTCCAATTCTGCATTCAGCGCGTAACCAGCGAGATGTCCGCTTTCGAGCATCAACTCAAAATCATATAGCTTTTCCATTTTGGATTTTGCCGCGGTCAGCGGTTCGATGACCGTCCGCAGCGGGTCGTCAATTAAGACGAGGATGTGCGGCAACTCGAGCGCCGCGCCCTCGCGGACTTTGATGCGCGGTGGCAGACGCTCGACAATCGTCCCCTCGGTGGCGCGGATTAAGCTCGACGAGCCTTTGCTGAAATCGTAGTGCTCCAAGTCCAGGCATAACAACACGCCCTTGCGCGTCCGCCCGCCGACGGTGCGCTCCACGTAGACGAGTCCCTCGCGCGGGGTGAGCAGTCCGCTTTGCAGATAGTTTTGCATGTTCTGTTGAATGCTGACAATGCGCTCGTCTTCGCCGGGTTTTTCGAGATAGACCTCGGGGAAGGTCAACTTCAGCGTCGAGGGCGCGTCGCCAACCAGTTTTTCCACGTCGTGCCAATATTCCGGCTCAGAGGTGAACTGGTCGCAGGCGATGACGGCCCACTTACTCAGGTCCGTGCCGCGCGCGGGTAGATAAATTTCAGGGATGGCGATGCCGATTTCGTTGAATGTTTTCATGGTTTTTTCCTAACTGTAGGGGCACGGCGCCGCCGTGCCCCTACGATGCAAAATATTTCATCTCGCCCGCCTCAATGCGCACGGGCAGACGATTCTCCTCGCGCGGCATAGGGCAGGTGGCGAATTGGGTGTACGCGCACGGCCAGTTTTCGGCGAGGTTGAAATCGAGCATCACCTTGTCGCCGTCTGGTTTGGGGACGTTGAGTTGACGCCCGGCGAGATACGACTCGCCGCCGCTGGTGGCATCCAGAAAGTTGAAGTGCAGATTTTCGCCCGATTCTTGCGCGGCAAGTTTGCACTTGACCCCGTCCACTTCAAAGTGGACTTCGCCGAGGAAGGTGCGCTCGCTGACGGTGCCGATCGCGTCCAGCACGGACAGGCTCCTCGGATGCTCGAACCGCACAAAGTCCGCTTGGATGCGTAGACTTGGATTAACCGGAAAAAACTTCAGGGTTGAAAAATTCTTATAGGCCGGGGCGTTTTTGTCCCAGACGCGCAACAGGGTTTCGTCGCCGCGAATAATAACAGCCATCACCAGATCGCCTAGTTCCAGTTTATCGGGATTCGCATCGCGACCTGTGCGCAATGGACGCGCTTCGAGCGGCGCGCCGTTGCTGGTGACCCACAAATTATCCACAGGGTGAAAGGTGACAGCGCCATCGTTGAATTCAAAAGACCCCGCATGCTCGGGTGCGGATTGCAAAATGAAATCGTTATCGGGCGCACTGCCCAAAGTATTTTTGCCGCGCTGAAACCAAAACAAGCCGACGAGACTCAGCCAGTTGATCGGCGACTCGGTCAGTTCGCGCTGGGCCTGCTGGCGCGCAGATTCAATTTCGTGGATGTACGTTTCGTCTGCCATTGTGTCCGATTCAGGCAAACGCGCAGGGATGTTGAATCTCCGCGCGTTTGTGGAATATTCTATGGTCTTATTTTATTTACCGCGAAGACCGCAAAGAGCACGAAGTTTTTTTTGGGAGACGCGAAGGTTGTTCTTCGCGCCCCTGATTTATCTTCGCGTTCTTCTTTCCTTCGCGGTGAGAAAATCTGGTTTAGACGTGGTGATGGCGATAGACCATCTCGCCGGCGGGGATGCGCACGGGCAGACGGTTTTGCGAGGGCGGTAGGGGGCAGGTGGCGTAATCGCTGTAGGCGCAAGGTGGGTTGCGTGACTTGTTGAAATCTAGCAGCACTTCGCGGTCTACGGGGGCGTCGGCGTCCAGGAAGCGCCCGCCCGGGTACGAGCCGTTGCCGTTGGTGGGGTCGTAAAAGTTGAAGAACAATCCGCCTTCGCCGTCGCTGGATGCTTCGAGGCGACATTCTTTGCCGCCGAGGTTGAAGACTGCGTAGCCGGGGAATTCATCGTCGTATTCTTCGCCAATCACGTCGCGGATTTTAATCTGGCGCGGAGGGTCGTAAGGCACGAAGCGCGCGGTGATGCGGAAGGCTGGGTTTACCGGATAATGTTTCAAGCCTGTAAAGTCGCGACGGTCAGGCGATTCGCGGTCCCAGACGCGGATGAGGCAGTTCGCTCCGCGCTGGATGATGACGAAGACGATGCTCCCGATGGTGACGAAGTCCGGCTTGTCGTCCAGGTCGGTGCGCAGGGTTTTGGTGCGAATGACTTCATCGTTACAGGTGATGACGGCTCCTTCGGCGGCGCGTAACGTCGCTGTGCCGTTGCGGTATTGGAAGGTGCCCGCCTGTGCGGGGATGTCGCGGCCTTCCAGTTTAATCACATTCGAGTCAGCGCTGCCGAAGGTGTTCTTGCCTTCTTCGAGCCAGTATAAGCCGGCCAGCGCCAGCCAACTGCGCTCGTTGTCGCGCAGACGTGTTTCGCGTGCGGCGCGATATTCTGCAATTTCTTCTGCGTAGGTTTTTTCAGTGATCATGGGCGCAACTATACAACATGTTTACCGGTTGGGATAGTGATTGTATTAACTTGCAAACCTTGCTAAAAATGCAAATAGCGCGCAATGGACATGCACAATGTGGCAATCAGCAAAGTGGTGACGTTGATTATTGACACGCGCATTTGTTTTTGACGCAATGCGCTCAAATGTGTCATTTGCTCGGGCGTGGGCGCGCCTTTAATTTCTGCCGCCAGTTGTCCCATGGCCCTGCCAATGCCGGGCACCTTCATCCCATAATACAGGCCGATCAGGGCAAAGACTGCACCCACTGCAAACGTAGTGCCGGTGCCAGATTCCATCCATGCGCGCAGGGTGAAGCCAGCCGAGTCGATCCAATATAGCGCAAACCCGGGGAGCACCGCGGCGAGAGCGGCGATGGTCATAAAAGTGCTGAAGCGTGTTTTAGTCATCAGGTGACCCATAAATTTTTGGCCCGCCTCGGCTGTGGCGCCCACGCTGGGCGCAACAAAAAACGCCATGGCCACCGCGCCGCCCACCCAAATCACGCCGCCGACAATATGTAATAAACGCAAAACGATGATGAGTGTATTCATTCGATTCTCCTTTTGATTTCGCAGATGATAACCCGCAACTTACTGGAAAGATTTACTTTTCTGGTGACGTAAATTTGCCGATGGTCGCCCCTGCCAAGATTTTCAGCAAATCGTCGCGCTTCAGAATCACGCCGGTAGCGGGTCGGCCAGAACCGATGGATAGCTCCTCGGGCACGAGCACACTCTCGTCAACGAGAATCGGCATCGCGCCGGGCAGACCAATCGGCGCGACACTGCCGATGCGATAACCCGTCACTGCCAGCACTTCGGCGGGGTCGGCCATCGTCAGCCGCGATTGGCCGAAGTGCGCCCTCAGCGTGGACCATGAAATTTGCGCGGCACCCGCCACGAGCGCCATGGCGAAGCGTCCCTCAGCGAGACGAAAAACAATTGAGCGCACAACTTGTCCGACTTCTTGTCCGCGCTCGGCGGCGGCCTGCTCAAGCGAAGTGACTTCGCCCACATGCACAAAAACGCGATGTGGGATTCCAAGTTTGGTCAACGTGATGGAAACGGGAGGCAGGTCAGACATGCTGTGGATGTGTTTTATAGAAAGATGAGGGAGGTAAACAGGTACACAGGTACTTGCAAAAACGACTCCGTGTTTACATGTTTACCCGTCTACGCGTCTACTCGCTTCCCGCGCGAGCAGTGAAAGTTCGCGGTCACTGCGGTCAGCGGCGACGGGTTCCAGTA
>VFKQ01000370.1 GCA_009885445.1 Anaerolineaceae bacterium
CCCCGCCCCGCGCCGCATAGACGGAAAATCCACCCGTGTAGGCAAACACATTCAGCACCGATTTCCCTTTGGATAATTTCTCCACCCGCGCGCGGTTATCTCGTTGGTCGAGGAAGAAGCCGGTCTTCTGTCCGCGAATGAAGTCACACTCGAGGATGAGTCCATTTTCTTTAAATAATATTGGGTTGGGGGGAGTCGCCTGCGAGAGAGTCATCCCATCGCTGAGGCCGTGCAAAAATTCAATCTGCTTTTGCAGGGAGCGGCTGAGGCGCAGAATCAAATAACTCGCCGAGCTAACCCGCCCCAACGCGGAGCAAAAATCGCGCAGGTGCGGAATCCACGCGGGCGTGTAAAGTTTGAGCACGAGGCTATCGGCGTAACGGTCAATGACCAAGCCGGGCAGGCCGTCGTTCTCGC
This sequence comes from Anaerolineaceae bacterium, assembly GCA_009885445.1. Taxonomy (GTDB): domain Bacteria; phylum Chloroflexota; class Anaerolineae; order Anaerolineales; family Villigracilaceae; genus Denitrolinea. Next base: position 418 of record VFKQ01000370.1, read on the forward strand.
CGTGGACAAGGCGGTAGCCGTCCGTGTTTTTTTCTTCCAACCCTGCGCGCAACGCGATGGCGCTGACAATTTTGTTTTGAAACCAATCCGCGTTGATGGTCGCCGGTTCGCGCGCCTGCAAAATGCGCACACGAATCGCGGACGTCGGGTCATACAAACCGACGGCCAGAAAATTACGTTTGTCATCGAAGATGACGGCCAAATCCCCCGCCGCGCCTGCATGACTTTGCTCGCGAATCGATTCGTCGAAGAGCCACGGATGTCCCTGCCGCAAGGCGCGTTCCGCTGGCGCGTTAATGCGCAATGCGATTCGCTTTGCTGAGGGGTTAGGAAGTTGGGAAACCGATGTGTTGAGGTCCATTGTTGGAGGATTATGCAGCCCCCTTCCGCCTCATCGCTAGCCCCTCTCCAAATAGTGAGGCATACGCGCCGCGATCACATCTGCAACAACGTCGCCACTGCAATGTCTTCGTCTATTTCGTCCCAGTGAATCCCAATCCCCCGCGCAATGAAACGCCAGTTTTTGCGTTGTTCAGCGGTGGCATTTCGTAAACGCGTAAACCATTCCAAAGGCACTGAAACTTCCCGTCCATCCGAAAGCGCGACGAGCATGGAGTCATCCGTGAAGCGGACGTCTATCGCTAAAACTGATGTGGGGCTATGTGTTCTTAGGTTGTTCATACCATTTCTCCAAAAAGAGACCAGCGTTCTCTTCGACTAATTCACGAACCTGGCGAAGTTCTCTTGAGTTGTAGCCCACTGCCCAATCCAATTCAATCGGCGAGAGCCAAAACTTGGCCGCATCTTCCGCGCTTTCCACATGAATGTGAGGTGGTTCATTGTTTTCTCTGCTGAAAAAGAAAAAGCGATGACGGCCAATCACTTTAATGGTGGGCATATTTCGATTATACCTCTTAGCTTGCCTATGGAAATTATCTGGCTAGCTACGTAGGTTTAAGGCGTACTCCCATTCCCCTCCCCACTTAGTCGCGCCCGATGACGCAAAACCCCACAGGCTCATCACCTGCGGGGTTGATTCATTCGTACTCATTCTCTGCTGGTCAATTAGATGTTCACTGTACCTGAGTTTTCTCCAACAGAATGGTAACCGATGTCACACCATCGCTAGTGGATATGATGACCGTCAAATTTTGATCGCCCCGCGTAAATTCAAGCAGTGCTGTCGTCTCGGAAATACTTGGTGTACCGACTAACGTCCAGCCCAGGCTTGGAATCTGCTCCTGATAAAACGCGGCAGAGTCGGCGATGCTGGAGGCGGTGTCATACGACAGTATGCTTGGCATGTTCAGAACGTTAGTTGCATCCGCCAACAGCGGGGCCTCCACCATACCTGCGGGACAGTCCGCGGGTAATGCGAATGTAATAGGTACGTTGACGTCGGTCAGTTGATAATCCCAGGTGAGCGTTCCTTCGATGCCTTCGCCAAAGTAAGTCGCATCGCCTGTGGTCGTCACCAAATACTTGACGATGTAGCCGCCCTCGGTAGCGACCCACAACTCGCCCGTCGATTTTGCGATGCCCAATTGCCCGAAGGCACGCTCGTCGAAGGTGTAATGATTGGCGGCCACATCGTTGACCGTCTCGCCGCCCGCCTCATCCGCGCCGATGACGCCGGTCAGGAAACCGGCTGGCTCCCAGGTGTTACCCAGTGAAATTTCCTGGTCGATCACGTTTGCGTTGCATCCAGACTCCCCGCGCTGTTCATAAGAGGCTCCGTTCATTTCTGCCATGAACACCGCCTCGGGGTCGGAATTAGCTCCGCTCTTCTCGATGGTCAACTGACGCGCCGCTGGTTCCTTCATGCTGAGCATGACATAGGTCTTTGACCATTGGCTGGGTTGCCCGTCGTGGGTTCCATCAAAAGAGAGGGTCAGTGTCGATTTATAGCTGGATAGGTCCGCAAGACCTGCTCGCGCATCCGGAAAATTGAAGGGGCCGGGGCCGTAGACCACATCCATCTCTACAGTCACTCCCTCAGGGGTTAGTGTGTCTGTCGTCGGAGTGCGTGTCGCGGAATCGCCAGATAGGGACTGGCAGGCCGATAAAATCAATAGGGGCATGATGATTAACAGTGTCGTCGCCCGTTGTTTGCAAGAATATGGTTTCATGAGTTTATTCCTCCACCGGAATCACGATGACGGTCACCTGGCCCGCTATCGCTCCTGATGGGCTTTGTAGCAGTTGGGTCCCGCTCCAGGTGCCTCCAGCGCCTGGCACGGTGAGAATGAGCGGGTCTGGCGTCATTGCGTTCGTAGTGTTGATGTCCTCTGTGAGGCATGCACCCACCTCAGTCAGAGTAGCTGCGTCAAAGATGATCTTCACGGTAAGGTCGCCATGTTCGTTCAAGCTCCCTGTTAGTTTGGCCGGGCTCGGTGGAATCGTGTCGGTGTGTGTACACTCAGGAGGAAGGACAATGTTGGGAATCCAGAGGGCGGTAGTCGAGCCGGTGTAGTTGCCCTCTGAATCTGCCGTCAGTGTTGCTCCATTGATCACCGCAACCAGTGCAATGCTGCCACCTGTGCCTTGAGAGATGAACCAATCCGAGATCACCTTGACTTTGTACTTGCAATTTATTACCCTGACTGCAAACCCATCTTCAGCAATGTCTATTCTATCGGCGATACGCGTTCCGAGCCATTGATGCGCGACCCTGCCCGTAAAAGCGACGGCGGTCTCGCCAGGTTTCTGCGCGGTTAAAACGAATTTGGCCGTACCCGCGTTATCAATATCCCACCCAGTCGAATTGCTTGCTGGCGAGATTGTAACAATATCGCTATTCGCCACCATCGGTGTAACCTCGGCTGTAACTGCCCCAGATTGAACAGTAATCCCGAAGATCATCGTCGTGCGCCCCACACTCACGTAGACGTTCACCTGTTCCCCAACACAAAGTGCATTTGTGCTTTTACTCCGATCAGCCCGCATGGTAAACCTGTATGTGGCGCCAGCTGGGGCCGCCTGAGCCGTTGACGCTGGCCCCGCGCTTCCAATGACGAACACGAGCAACAGCACAATAAAAACACTCCGCCAGCGCGGAGTTGGGTTCACCGAGGAACCTCTTAAGTTGTGGGAATTTCTATTCATGGCACGAACCTCCAAGCTTTCATAGATAAAGGTTAATCCCCCGTCATTGCTACATTGATATAAATTTCATGAGGTTGTTGGCCTGTTCATCATAATCGATTATTGCGTAACTCCCCACTAGCTCCTTCCCCGCGACGATAGAACCAGGATCAACCCACTATACCTCCCAGATTTGTGGGGGAACCAAATGAAACTACACGATACCAACCGATGTAAACTGCAAGCAGGCAAAAGCCTCCCTTCCCCCTCGCCCCCTCCCCGCTTATACTCTCCCTCAATGACACACAAAAATCGCTGGCTCGTGCAGAGTCGCATCACACCCGAAGCGGATGCGGCGCTGATTAAATATTCGTCCGTACTTCGGCAAGTGCTCTTCAATCGCGGATACGCAACGGAGGCGCAGGCCGAGTCCTTTTTTCGCGCGCAAGTGGACTTCGACACGAATCCATTTCTGATTAAAGGAATGGACGCCGCTGTGACGCGCATCCAATCCGCGCTGACGGCGGGTGAGCCCATCGCTGTCTACGGTGACTACGACGTGGACGGAGTCACCGCCACAGCCCTGCTGGTGGAGGCTTTGCAAAAACTCGGCGGCGTTGTCCAGCCCTACATCCCGAATCGATTCGAAGAGGGCTACGGACTCAACAACGAGGCGTTGACTCAACTGCACAGCCAGGGAGTCAAACTCGTCATCACCGTGGATTGTGGAATCCGCTCACCCGAGGAGGCCCGTCATGCCCGCGCCATCGGCCTGGACTTAATCATCTCCGACCATCACGAACCCGCCGGCGAAATCCCCGATGCGCTGGCCGTGGTCAACCCAAAGCAAGAGGGCGACACCTACCCCGAAAAATATCTCGCAGGTGTGGGGCTGGCGTATAAAATTGCGGAAGCGTTGGTGCAAGAAAGAGGAAAGAGGAAAGAAGAAGATTCTTTCGTCTTTCCTCTTTCCTCACTGCTAGATTTAGTCGCTTTAGGAACCGTCGCAGACCTCGCTCCGCTCACCGGCGAGAATCGCGCCCTCGTGCGCAAAGGCCTCGAGCAAATGCGACAGACCACGCGGCAGGGACTCTTCTCGCTGGCCGCAATCGCTGGCGTGGCCATGCCAAAAATAACGGCGGGCAGTATCGGCTTCATGTTTGGTCCGCGGTTGAACGCCTCCGGCAGACTCGATAAAGCCATCGCTTCTTTTAATCTGCTTACTACAACGAGTCCGCAAGAAGCGGGGACTCTCGCGCAACAATTGGATGTGCAAAATCGCGAACGTCAGGTTCTCACCAAAGAAATTCAAACCCAAGCCGAAGGTCTCGCGCTCGAAGGCCAAAAAGATTCGTTGTTGCTTTTCGCCATCCATCCCGATTTCAATCACGGCGTCGTTGGTCTGGCCGCCTCGCGTTTGCAGGAACTTTATTATCGCCCGGCCATCGTCGGCAATTACGGCCCCGAAACCACGCGCTGTTCGTGCCGCTCGATTCCCGAATTCCACATCACACGCGCGCTGGATGAATGCGCGGACTTGCTCGTGCGTCACGGCGGACACGCCGGCGCGGCGGGCTTCACCGTCCGCAACGAAAACATCGGGGCCTTGACGACCCGCCTCGGGGAAATTGCGAAGCGCGAACTCGAGGGGCGCGATTTGCGTCACAGCCTGGTCGCCGACGTCGAAGTCGCGTTTCAAAGTCTGACCTTTGATCTGGTCGGCCAACTCAACGCGTTGCAACCGACGGGTTATGGCAACCCCGACGCGGTCTTCATCTCGCGTGGGGTGCAAGTAAAATCCTCGCGCGCGGTCGGCGCGGACGCGCGTCATCTTAAATTAAATCTCAGCGATGGCAAGACCACACTTGACGCAATCGGATTTAGACTCGGCGGCCTGCTCGCAAACTTGCCGAAGGTCGTGGATGTTTTGTACACGCTCGAAGTGAATGAATATAACGGCCGCTCAAGTTTGCAATTAAATTTGAAAGACGTGAAAGCTGTAGGCGTGGCGGATTAATCAAAATGGAGTGCAGGCTGAAGCCTACACTCCAAAAAATTTTGGAGTTCCATGAAAATCAGACCACAAAAAGCACTCACCTTCGACGACGTTCTGCTCATCCCGCAACGCTCGTCGCTCAAATCGCGGCAGGACGGCGACACTTCCACGCGGCTGACGACGACAATTCATTTAAATATTCCGATCATGAGCGCCAACATGGACACGGTCACTGAGGCGCGCATGGCGATTGCCATGGCGCGCGCCGGTGGCATTGGAATTTTGCATCGCTTCATGACGATTGAACATCAAGTGCGTGAAGTTAAAAACGTGAAACGCGCGCAGGGATTCATCATCGAGCATCCTTATAACGTGCAGGGCGATGCGAATTTGGCGAAGGCACGCGCGCTGATGGACACGCACAAGGTCGGCGCATTGATTGTGCTCGACGCCGCTGGAAATTTCAGCGGCCTCGTCTCACAGCGCGACCTTCTGCTGGCCCCGGCTTCGATGGAGCGCGTGGCGCTCGCCATGACCCCGCGCGAAAAACTGATTACCGCCGCGCCCGACGTGACAGTGGCGCAGGCCCGTGAATTGCTTTACACACATCGCATCGAAAAATTGCCGGTGCTCAACAAAGATGGCGTGCTCGTCGGCCTGATCACAGCTGGCGATCTGGCCAAACTTGAAAAACAGGATATCGCCTCTAAAGATTCTAAAGGTCGCCTGTTGGTTGGCGCGGCCATCGGCGTGACAGCGAGCGAACGCGAACGCGCCGTCGCGCTCATCGAAGCGGGCGCAGACGCGCTCGTGCTCGACATCGCCCACGGTCACGCGGACCATTGCATTGCCATGCTCAAAAATTTGAAAAGAGAATTTCCCGCAATTCAAGTGGTCGCTGGAAATGTCGCTTCGCGCGAAGGCGCGCGAGAACTGGCCGAAGCGGGCGCAGACGCAATAAAAGTGGGCATCGGCCCAGGCTCGATCTGCACCACGCGCATCGTCACGGGATTCGGCGTCCCGCAGTTGACCGCCATCATCGACAGCGCCGCCGGAATTAAAGATTCTGGCCGCGACGTGCCGCTCATCGCCGACG
>VFKQ01000090.1 GCA_009885445.1 Anaerolineaceae bacterium
ACAATCGGCCCGCCTCCCCCGAAACCAATTCGCCCATCCCATTTGGCGCAATCGTCCCTCAAGCCGAGCGAGAGACACAAAACGGAGCCGAACCGATTCTCCAAGACATCTCCTTCACCGTCCAACCCGGCCAAACTGTGGCCATCGTCGGACAGACTGGTGCGGGCAAGACATCGCTGGTGAAATTGATCAACCGCGTCTACGACGCAACCGGCGGCTCGGTCACCGTGGATGGCCGCAACGTACGTGGTTGGAATCTCGAATCACTGCGCCAGCAAATCTCCATCATCGAGCAAGACATCTTCCTCTTCTCGCGCAGTATCGCCGACAACATCGCCTTCGGCAAACCCGACGCAACGCGCGACGAAATCGAATCCGCCGCCAAAGCCGCGCAGGCGCATGAATTTATTTTGACTTTTGAAAACGGCTACGAGACCGTCATCGGCGAACGCGGCGTCACCCTCTCCGGCGGGCAACGTCAGCGACTGGCTCTCGCCCGCGCCTTCCTCACCGATCCGCGCATCCTCGTCCTCGACGACTCCACGTCAGCAATAGACTCAGCCACCGAAGATTTAATCCAGCGAGCCATCGCCGCCGCCTCAAAGGGACGTACCACCTTCATCATCACGCACCGCCTCTCGCAAATCCGCTGGGCCGACCTGATTCTCGTTCTACGCAAAGGCCGCATCGCTGCGGTGGGCACGCACGATGAGTTAATGAAAACATCCGAAGCGTATTCGAGGATATTTAGGGATTAATTCCATGCATGGCAATAAGTCGCTCAAAAGTGTTACACCGCCTGCTGTACCTGCGCCACTTCAAACAGGAAAAATCAATTTGCGTCGTCCATATCTGCATCTGCTCTACGTTTTGACCATCCTCCTAAGTGGCTGTGGTATGCAACCCACCCCACTCGCAACAACCTCGCCAGTCACGCCGACAATCGTAGTCACAGCGGATGACAGCGAGCTTTGGCGGGAAGACTTGCGGTCACTGGTTAACGCGCTAACCGAACGGCATCGCGAACCGTTTCGAACAATCTCAGAGGCACAATTTACGTCAGCAGTAGATGACCTCAACGAGCGCATCCCCGGCATGACCGATGAGCAGATCGTGTTTGGTTTTATGCAACTTGTTGCCATGATTCGTGATGGGCATACTTTCATCACCCCACTGCAGGACGAATTGGATTATCACATGTATCCATTGCGCCTGTATTGGTTTAGCGATGGATTGTATATTATTGATGCGCTCCCGCCGTATCACGACTCTATCGGCAAACGCGTGGTGAGCATTGGCAAAGCCACTGTGGATGAAGCATTTGAATTAATTCAACCAACCATCTCGGCGGACAATGATATGAGCGCATTGGCGATCGCGCCCATCCGCATGATTCTGGCTGAGGAATTGCTGGCTTTGGGAATTACAACAAACTTGAATGAACCAGGATTCATATTGGAAGACGAATCCGGTCAGCGATCCACACTTAATCTTGAGCCGATCAGCATCAGCGAATATCGTGAGTGGGTGTATCCCACTGAGCAAACCGGCCGTACCGTATCGGTTGCATATGATGAGATAACTTTCTTTTCGGGGTTGCCTCAGCGGGAAAGCCCCCTGTATCTTAGTCATCGTTCCGATGAGTCCTTCTGGATGACCTATCTCGAAGATTCGAATACACTATACATCCAATATAATTTTGTTCACGGCGCTTCAGGAAACCAGTCCATCTCGATTTTTAGCAATGAAGTCGCTGAGACCGCACGCACGCGCAAACCCCAGCGTGTCATTGTTGACCTGCGTCATAATCCAGGTGGCGAAATTGGGGCTTCGCTCTCGTTGGAACGCGTCATAAAAGAAACACTGGAAATCAATCAACCCGGAAAATTGTTTGTCATCATTGGCCGCGACACTTTTTCGGCGGCAAGTTGGTTCGCTCTACGCTTGGCCAGAGAAACCAACGCGATCTTCGTCGGCGAGCCGATGGGGGCGGACGGGTGACAGGCGGCGGGGCTTACCCAACGCGCCTACCTAATTCGCAAGTACAGGTCTACATTAGCACTGAATGGAATATTATCGACAGCGATCCCACCGCGCCGCCAACACTCCAGCCGCATCACACAGTTGTTTTAAGCGCCTCAGATTTTTTCGCTGGGCTAGACCCCATTATGGATTTCATTCTCGCTTATCCTGGGTCGCAATAGTTAGCGAACAACTCAACTGTAGAACTATCTAACCACGAGACTAACCCATGGCCTTCTTTGCCGGACTTAACAACGAAAAATATGACCGCCAATACACCGACCGTGTGTTGGTGCGGCGCATCGCGGAATATTTCAAACCACAACGCGCACGATTAAGCATCGTCGCGGTGCTGGTCATTGCCCTCTCCGCCCTCGGCGCGGCACTGCCCGTGCTGGTCGGCCGCGTTGTGGACTTGCTCGGCGGGCAACCCACTCTCAGCGCGATTCAGCTCGTCGGGCTGGCCATGCTGACGATGGGCGTCAGCAACTGGGGACTCAACTGGGCGCGGCGCAGTCTCACTGTGCGCGCGGTGGGTGACATCGTGCTCGAACTACGCACGCGCGCCTTCCGCGCCGCCGCCGACCATGACCTGTCGTTCTACGATCAATTCTCCTCGGGGCGCATCGTCAGCCGCATCACCGCCGACACGAATGACTTCGGCGGACTCATCGTCATCGTCACAGATATTGTGGCGCAAATATTTCAAGCGGTTTTGCTGGGCGTGATTCTATTTCGCATCGAATGGCACATGGCGCTGTTGATGACCAGTTTCCTGCCCGTCGTCTTTGGCATGGCCCTCGGCTTCCGCGCGCTGGCCCGTCGCGCCACCAAACGCGGCATGCAAGCCATGGCGGACGTGAACTCGGCCATCAAAGAAACTGTCAGCGGCATTGCCATCGCAAAAAACTTCCGGCAAGAGTCGAGCATCTTTAAAACCTTCGATACGGCCAATCAAACATCGTACGGCGTCAACGTGCAACGCGGACTGGTGCTCTCCACTGTTTTTCCGGTGCTCAACGCGGTGGGCGGCATCTTCGTCGGCGTCCTTGTTTACGCGGGCGGACGTTCCATCGAACAGGGCATCGTCAGCGCGGGCGCGTGGTATTTATTTATTCTCGCGCTCGATAATTTTTGGTTTCCGATTCTCAACCTGTCCGCGTTTTGGGCGCAGATTCAATCCGGGCTGGCGGCGGCCGAACGGGCGTACGCGCTCATCGACGCCGACCCGAACGTCGTCCAGACCGGAGCGGAATCAGTCACCCGCCTCAAGGGCGAGATTCGATTCGTCGATTTGGGATTCCGCTATAAAGAGGGCGAGCGCATCTTATCGGACTTCAATCTGGTCGTGCGTGCTGGTGAGGACGTGGCGCTGGTGGGACACACCGGCGCGGGCAAATCGTCGATCGCGAAATTGATTGCGCGCTTTTACGAATTTCAATCCGGCCAACTGCTCATTGACGGGCGCGACATCCGCAGTTTTGATTTGCAATCTTATCGTCGCCAACTTGGAATCGTTTCGCAAGTGCCGTTTTTATTTTCGGGCACGGTGGCCGAAAATATTCGCTACGCCGCGCCGTCCGCGCCCGAAGCAGACATGTTGCGCATCGCCCGACAAATCGGCGACGGCGAATGGCTCGAGACCCTGCCCGATGGACTCGACTCGCAAGTGGGCGAGCGCGGCAACCGCCTCTCAATGGGACAGCGCCAACTGGTGGCGTTGATGCGCGTGCTCGTGCAAAACCCGGCCGTGTTTATTTTAGATGAAGCCACCGCCAGCATTGACCCGTTCACCGAGTGGCAGATTCAGCAGGCATTGAATTTAATTTTGAAGAACGCCACCAGCATCCTGATCGCGCATCGTCTCTCCACCGTGAAGGCCGCGGATAGAATCGTCGTCATGCAAAAAGGCGCCATCATCGAAGAGGGGAGTCACGATGGATTGCTCGCGCAGAATGGGCATTACGCGGAACTCTACAACACTTATTTCAGGCATCAGAGTCTCGCATATGTGGAGAGGGCGCGGGAGATGGTGGAGGATTAAAGCAAAAAGAAGTGGCGCGACCCAACTTCGTCACTCCTTTTATTTGTTTATATCTGTTGACAAGATGTAAACAAACTAATATACTTTGCTTACATCTTCGATTAGGATGTAAACAAACTTATGCCTGTCAATATCATTGGATCACTCAGAAACCAGTCTCAGGGCTACAAGGCTTTTATTCCCGCGCCGTTTCCTCCCGCAGGAGGATTTAATTTTCATGGCGCGCTAATCAAAAAAGCCAGCGAAGCCACACACCTGATTGGAAAGCTGGACGCAATTGCCAAACTGCTCCCCCACCTGGACTTCTTTCTGCTCATGTATCTGCGAAAAGATGCCGCCGCATCCAGTCAGATAGAGGGGACCAAAGCAAGCATGGTTGACGCCATTGAGGCGGAAGTCGGGACAAACACCAATATCCCCGAAGATGTGGATGATATCCTTCATTATATAAAAGCGCTTCGCTATGGTATGAAACGCGCCAGACTGGACAATTTTCCCTTGTCGCTTCGTTTTTTACGCGAGCTTCATCGCGAGCTGATGAGTCAGGCCAGAGCCAGTCAATACGCAGACCCGGGAGAGTTTCGCAAAACTCAAAACTGGATCGGCGGCACACGACCAGACAATGCCAGTTTTGTGCCTCCGCCTGTGCCTGAAATGAATCAAGCCCTAAACGACCTTGAAAAATATTTTCACAGCGAAGATGAAACCCTGCTTGTTATTAAAGCGGGTTTACTTCACGCACAGTTTGAGACCATCCATCCGTTTCTGGATGGTAATGGTCGAACCGGGCGCATGTTGATTACTTTTTTTCTCTGGTATCAGAAGTTCCTTGAAAACCCCGTGCTTTTTCTATCTTCCTATTTCAAGAGACATCAACAGCTATATTACGAAAAACTAACCAACTACCACAACGGCGATGTTGATGCATGGATTGATTTCTTCCTTGACGGTATGATTGAGATTTCAAAGGAGGCAATCAACATAATTGAAGGAATCACAACACTGCGCGAGCGGGATCTTTTGAAAATTCAAAAACTTGGCAAGCGGGCAGGAGAATCTGCCCTACAGATTCTCCCAAAACTATATGGGCAACCCATTGTCAATGTGGCTCTCATCCAACAGTGGACAGGCTATAGCCGCCCGGGAGCGCAGGAAGTGATTAATCGTTTCATTCGGATGAAGATACTTTCGCCGAAAAACAAGGACATAAAATATGGGCAATCTTATGTCTATAAAGAGTATCTCAACATTTTCGCCGACAGGGCATAATGGGACTCGCCTTGAAAAAAATCGCGCCGCGCGAAAAAAAGAAAACTCGAGACAGAATTTCAAAATGATAAAATCGCCCATACCCTCGGGCCAGTAGCGTAATGGTTAGAGCAGGTCTCTTACGCAGTCCTGCGAAACCTCCAGATCAAAGTTTTGTTTACATCTGGAAACCTTCCAAACCCATTTCTTGTATTTTACAAAAAGCAGGATACACACCCGGTTCGCGGTTCGACTCCGCGCTGGCCTACTTAAGTTGAGCAAATCACCGGTAGTTAAACATAGGCACAACATTATGAACGCCACAAAAAAGATAAACGAATGAATCTCAAAAACCTCTTCTATGTGAATGCAATCCTACTGATCGCTGGTTCTCTGGCTCTTATCCTTGCGCCTGCTTTCGTTTTGGAACAGCAGGGATTCAACTCAGAAAACCCTGAATTGCTTCAAGTAGTCGGCAACTCCGCAGGATTCATGCTGTC
>VFKQ01000326.1 GCA_009885445.1 Anaerolineaceae bacterium
CGAGTAGGCGCGCTCGCGCTCCTGCGGACGGAGCACAAACGTCTCGATGGGCTGGCGGCCTGCGGGCATCTCGTCCATCACCGAGAGGTCGAGGTCGCCGTAAATTGTCAGCGCGAGCGAGCGCGGGATGGGCGTGGCGGTCATCACCAACAAATGCGGGTCTGTGCCTTTGTTGCGAATCGCGGCGCGCTGATCCACGCCAAAGCGATGTTGTTCGTCAATGACGACGAGTTGCAAGTCTGCAAATTTGATCGGGTCTTCGATCAGCGCGTGCGTGCCAACGACGACTTTAATTGTGCCGTCCGCCAAACCAGTGCGGATTTCTGCCTTCTCTGATTCGGGCGTGTCGCCAACGAGCAGGCGCACTTTTTGAATTTTTTGGAGTGCAGGAGCTTGCTCCTGCATTTCCATAATTTTCATGAACTCTGTAAAATTTCTAAAATGTTGTTCGGCCAAAATTGACGTGGGCGCCATGATGGCGGCTTGCGCGCCAGACGCGTTCACGATGCCAGCGGCCAAAGCGGCGACTACAGTTTTGCCTGAACCCACGTCGCCTTGCAAGAGTCGATTCATCGGGCGGCCAAGATTTAAATCTGCGCGAATCTCGTCCACGGCGCGGCGCTGGGCGCCTGTCAGCGTGTAGGGCAAATTGCTTAATCGCGCGGTCAGCCATTCGTCTGAGATTTCGAAGCGACGCGCGCTGGCAGATTGCCAGTCACGTTTTTGTCCGAGCACGCCCATTTGCAAAAAGAAAATTTCATCAAAGGCCAGACGCGCGCGGGCTTTTTTTAATTCGTCTTGCGAGGAGGGGAAGTGCGCTTGTTGGAGGGCGCGGCCCAGGGCGGGCAACCCGCTTGAAGCGCGGACTGATTCGGGTAGATGGTCCACCAGCGCGGGGGCCCAATAATTAATCACCTGATTCATTAATCCGCGCAACCATTTTTGCGCAATCTTCGCGGTCAGCGGATAAATGGGCACGATGCGATTCGTGTGCAGGTGCTCGGCCTCCACGGGTTCGACGTCGGGGTTGTTCATCACGAGGCGGCCCAAATATTGATCGAGTTTTCCAGAGGCCGCAATATTTTCGCCGACCTTCATGCGGTTCGCGATCCAGGGTTGGTTGAACCACGAAAGTTTTAACGCGCCACTGCCATCGTTGATGACCACTTCGACGATCTGCGCTTTGCCGCCGCGAATGGGCCGCGTGATCACCGACTGCACCGCGCCAATCACCGTCACAATTTCGTTGTACCATAAATTTTTAATTGGCTTGAGCTGGCTGTAATCTTCATAACGACGCGGAAAATAATAGAGCATGTCGCCGAGCGTGTGCATGCCCAGCTCGCTCAACGTTTGCGCATGTTTTGGACCGACGCCCTGCAAGACGGTTAACGCCGCATTGAGCGCCACCGGCGTCGCGGATGTTTTGCCCCCGGGAGCGGTCTCGCTTCTTCCCGCGCTTTGAGCGGGTTGCCGATTCTGATTCTGATTCTGATTTTGATTCTGCGCGGACGGCCCGCGCGTTTGTGGCGCTGAATTTGGCCGCGACAATATTGTCCCCACCGGCACAGACTTTGGCTTTGATTCTGGCTCAAGCCATTTGGGAATTTCGGGACCGGCCCCCCCTGTCGAAGGCGTCCCCTCCATGGAGGGGGAGACTACTTCGGCTTGCGTAATTTTTTCTTCAACATGATTTACAACTGGCGTTGCATTTTCTGGCGGACGCGGGGCTTCGGGTTTTCTGGTTGCGTCGGGGTAGGTTTCGCCGAGGCGTTTCCACAGTCCCTTGAGCGAGTCGGCGCGGGCCGAGGCGCTGAGCGACTCGTAGCCGCGCAGTCGCTGGGTGACGGCTTGAATGACCGGCTCGGCCACGCTTTCGGCGCGGGCTTCACCTTCCCAAAATTCGAGGATCTTGACGAGTCCCCCGATGATGGCGGTGTTGTTGTATCCGTTTTCGTGTTCGAGGCGAAAGAATTTTCGTAGTTTTTCGAGGGATGGGAGCATGGTCAGTATTTTATCATGCGTAATCAAAAGGGCCGTCCTTGCGGACGGCGCTTAACATGGCTTTCTCAAAGTCCAAAAATCTTTAGCACGAATTGCGCGAATAGGCGAATGAAGCGAATAAATGAGGAAAAATTCGTGACATTCGCTCACACCTGCACTTGCGCCAGGTGCAAGTGTTCGTGATATTCGCGTTCCAAAAAATTTAAATTGTCAACCTACTTTGAGAAAGCCATGGCCCTTAATTTCGAGGTCAATCAACTTATTCCACCAGCGACCTCTTCAACTTCCTGCGCCCCGCTTTCTTCTTGGGCAGGATTCTGCGGGCCAATTTCTGTCCCTCTTTCACGAGCGCATTGTCCATCAGTGGATTATTCTTCGGCAGGTGCAGGAACTTGCGAATCGTGCGGAACTGGTCGCCGCGATAGACGAGACGCTCGAGGCGCAATTTCTTCGCCAGCGCCTGAATTTCTTCGGCGCTTGGCGCAGATAGAATGCTTGGTATGATCGCGCTGGATGGCACGCGTGCGCCGAATGCTACTGTATTTTCGGGGTTGCTTTTCTTCGCTCATGGAGCGAAGTTTACCCGAATTACCCCAAAACCCTGCCTGGACAGGTTGTTAAAGTGTTTAACTTGTGAGCAATGGGCTTACGCGAAAGCTAAAACGAATCTGCTAATCTTTTTAAATTCGCGAAGATTAGCGGATAAAAGAATCTGTTCTGTATAAATCATAAGGTTGCGAGTGTGCACGCAAACCTGTCAGAGACTCGGCGTAAAGACTTCCGGAAATCTCCCCGGATGCGCCTAAAACGGAGAACCCTCTTAAAGATTTCCGAAGTCTGAATCGGGTGACAACCTTTGCGTGCACACGCTTGCGATTCGTTGAGTCGCAACATAAATGTGGTGGTACGGGTTGTTAAACAAAAATCGCCGACTCGATTTTTTACGAGTCGGCGATTTTTGTTTACGCGTCAGCGCGCGCTGGGTGAAACGCGCAATCGGCGCGCGAGGAAGATGACCAGCACCAGCGCGAAGGTGACCATGACCAGCCCGGGCAGGCCGGCCTCGTCGGCGAAACCGCTGACGGGCAGGGCTGTGGTGGTGGGCAGGCCAGTGACAGTCAACTGCGCAACTGCGGCCTGTGTGAGCGCGGCGGCAACGGTGGCGGTCAATGGGTCGGGGGTATTGAGCGCCGCTGATTCAGTGCCGGCCACCTGAATGACGGGTGTGTTGGTGATGGTGGCCGTGGCAGTCGTCAGCGGGGTCAGGGCCAAGTTTGCATCGAAAGTCTGAGTCAGCGCCTGATTGATCTGAACGCCTTGCGCAACCTGAGTCTCTTGAGCGGCCTGGTTCTGCTGGGCGGTAGCGTTGCGCGCGCGCAGGAAAAGCACACCGCCCAGCACGGCGGAAAGCAGAATACAGCCGCCCAACACAGCGGCAATGATCACGAAGGTACGATTGTTCGATTCTCCTTCGGGCAGTTCTTCGTCCAGGTTGTCAATGTCTTCGCCTTCAAACATGGGTCACTCTCCTCGTGCAAATGTAAAAAAGATTTCAGATTTAATGGCTTCGTTGATTCGTAAATTTATTTATCAAAAGATTCTAATCAGCACAATCTGTGGGTTATTTCTGATCATTGCGTTGGCCCAATTATCCCACAACTTCCATATTTGCCAGAGGCACAAGCAGGAGTTCGCCGCTCTCGGTGCGCACTTCGGCGGCGGGCGCGCGCAATCCGCTGGGCAGGGTAGAGAGGCCCGCGCGCAAATTGACCAGCGTCACCACTGTCCCATAATACGGAGCGGCGCGCAGACGCACTTGCTGTCCGGCGGCAAAGACTTCGATATCGTTGGGCAGGGCGGGTTCGTGAGTAATTGGCACAGGGATGATCACTTCGGGGCGCGCGCCGCTGTAACGATCAAATGCTTCGGCGTTCACGGTCACTTCTCGTTTAACATTGGTACTCAGCAAACGATAGGCCGCATTGTTCATCGGCAAAGTGCCAATGCCCTCCATGGCCACAATCGGGAAACGCATTTGCTGGGCCACTGAAATTAAACTTGCATGCAGGCTCGAAAGAATCAAACCGCGCACGGGCAGTTCAGCGGCGGCGCGCAAGACATCCGGGTGGATACACACGCCGCCAAGAATCACGGAACCGCGTTGGCTCACATCCAAGCGCGAGACATCGAGCACGCTATCGGGCTTGTCCATCATGCTGATCATCAGCCCCGTTTCGATGCGGCCATTGCCCCACACGCCTTGAATCAATGAGCCGGCGGTTTGAATCATCACGCCGCGCTCAGGTGTTACTTGTGTCACCATCCCGGGCAGGCCGGCGCGCAATTCAATGTTCACATCGCCCACTTCGAGCAAAACTTGTCCGCCGCCCACGACGACCACGCGGCCCTCGCGTTTCGTGCGCACTTCGCGCGGGAAGATTCCGCGTCCGCTGGCGATGAGTGTGTTCGGCGCAAGCTCGTCGCCGGTCTTGCAACGGATGAGTTTATCTGCCAAAGCGGCCGAGATGCGCAAGGTGCGCGCCACGTCCAACAAAACATGCTCGCGCGCCCAACGCCCTTCGGCCACCACGTCGGTGGCGGAGACGCGCTGATTGATGCGCACGTTGACAGTGCCCGGCACAGGCAAGAGTCGTTCGCGCTGAATGGTGGTAAGCGGCAGAATATGCGTGGTCGGTGCGTACATTTGAATCAGCCTCCCAAAGTCCACAGCCATTTTTTAAGCAGTTCACGGCGGCGCACAGCATCATTGGATAATTGCAACGGACGCCCGCGCGCATCAATGACGACGCCCAGCGCCCCGCCGCTGACGGGGATCGTCTGCGCCCGGCCCGCGCCGAAACCGGCCTCTGCCCGATGGAGCGGTTGCACCGTCAGCTTGGCAGACTGGCCTGCGGCCAGCGGAATCATTTCGAGCGAACCTTGTTTCACTTCAATGCGCACTTCATTCTTATCAGGCGTGTTGAGGCGCACACGCAAGACGGGGTTGCCATACGCAGTGCGGCTGACCACTGAAATGACGGTGCCAAGATTTTGCAAGATGCCAGAATCTAAAACTTGCACGGGCAGTAGATTGTTGTGTCCGGCGGCGGCGCCGAGCAGTGGCAGGAGGCCGGAGCGGTCGAGCATGAAGTGCGTCAGGCCCACGGGCTGAAGCGCGTCGAGCAGGAGCAGGAGACTCTGTCCCGGCGTGGGGGCGTCTACGATGGACCCGCCACTAGCGGAGATGAGTTCGAGGAAGGGCAAAAGGTCGGGGCGCGCGGAACGCACTTCCGCTGGAAAATCCTGTCGCGCTTTGCGGGTGGCGAGGTGCAAAGTCTGTCGTGCAATGGCCTGCGACATGGCCGCATCTTCAGCAGTGGCCGGCAGAATGGAGGGATAGGTTGATTTTTGATACAGATAATCACGCAGGGTGGAGGAGGGAATATCCAGCGTCAGCCAGCGCGCAATGGCCTCTAAATCGGTGTGTTGCTGAAGTGTGTTGAGATGCTCGCCCATGCCAAATTGCGGATACGCGCGCAAAGTGAGTTTGCCGTTGAAACCAGCGGCGATGGTGGCGGCAGAAGCGCCCAGGTCTATGCCGAGCACGCCGCTTTCAGAGCCACTGCTCAAAAAGCGAATCATGCGCCCGAGCGCGTACGCGCTGGGATAAATGTGTCCGCGCGACCAGCCTTCGAGTTCCTCGACGCCGCGCAGTTGGCCGCGGCGGATGCGCGTGAAGAGTTGCGCAAGTTCAAACGAGGCCGGGTCGAGGTCTTCGGTTTCGAGCGAGGGACGCACGTTACTGCTGAAGTGCAAAGCCGGCGTGAGTTGGCCGACGAGTTCTTTAACTTCGTCGTTTAATTTTTGGTTGCCGGCAAAAAGAATCGCGGGGCGTTTTTCGGCGGGCATCAAGTAGCAGGCCAGGCCCACAGCCTCGAGCATTTTTTGCACGGAACGAGATGCGCCGCCGTCGGTGCCGCCGGTGATGACAATCAAGTCGGGGCGGGCGCGCAGGAGCGCGTCTATTTGCGCGTCGGCGCGGCGATGGTCGGTCAGGTCAATGTTTTCGACGATGCGCGCGTAAGTGGTTTCGGCGAGTCGCCGTGCAGACTCAAGCGAGACATCCGCGAGCAAGCCAACGATGACGGTGCGCAGACTCTGTCCCGCCGAGAGGGTCGCCGCGAATGCGTCTACACCGGAGCCATCGGGCTGGCCGGGCAAAATGAGGGCGCGGTCTTTGTTGAGGAAGGCGCGTCCGCTGATGGCTTGTAGTTTTTCGATGGCCTCGCGCACGCCCAGGCCAATATCACTCGCGGGGGCTTCGGCGGAGCTAGGCGCGGCGCCCAGCGCCACAAAACGATAAGTGCCCTCGACCACGTCGAAGAGCGCGGCGCGCGTCGTTGTCGCGCCCACGTCTACGGCTAAAAGGGAAGCGCCTTCCACTAAAGATGTTGGCATGGTTTACTGTGGCCCTATAAATGAAAAGATAAATGCAAACAGAGAGTTGACGCGCTCCACCAGCGCGGTCAGCGCGGCGGAATAAACGCCGGCGAACAACGCGCCGAGGGTCAGCGCCACAAAAATTCCGCCCACCCAGGCGATGGTTTCGAGAATGCGATTGCGTTGAATCGTGCCGTCTGGTTGGCGTTGTGCGCCAAATTGAAAGTAGGCCAGCGTGAAGACTGTGACGACGAGCATGATCAAGCCGTTAATCACCGACCCGCCCGAGTTGCGCACACTAACTGACTCTGCCGCCGCGCCCACTTGCGGAAGAATCGTGCCCAGCACCGCACCTCCCACCGCCGCTGCCGCGCTGACGCCGACGATGTAGGCCGTGGCGGGCGCGCCCAGCGTAGACAGACGCGGAGAAATTTTCATCAGCATGAGTCCGCCGAGGAGCAGTGGGAAGATTAAGAGTACCCTGGCAACCGGCGAAGCGGAACTGTCGAAGAAGCCTAGAAAACCGGGTAGTAAAACCTGATAGATGGCCACCACCGTGACGTATCCCGCAGAGACGCCGATGAAAATGTATATGGCAATGCGAAAAACCGGCCCATCGCCGATGATGTAACTGAGTATCATCACAGTTAAGAGGAAGCCAATCAATCCGGAAATCAAGTCAATGCTCATATCAGGCTTCATCCAATCCACTGCGGCGCGCGCGGCGGACAGTAAATAAATTCCACATTGCGCCGAGCACGATCAGAGTCAAAGCGCCAAACATGGAGAGGTTGTATGCGTTCCAATAAAAACTGGCCGGGCCGCGATAATCGGGCGCGGCAGACTCATACGCCGCGCCGTCGCGAATGCCGACGATGAGTCCATTCACCTGGCCCGAGTCAAGGTAAGGGCGAATCATCGGCGCGGCTTGCGCGCTCGAGACGACTAACATGGGTCGGCCCGCGCGGGCCGGGCCGGTCTGCTCAATCCAGGCGCGCGCGGTTTCAGATTGGTCGGTGATGAGAATGATCACGGCGTAATCGGCCAGGATGTTCACGCTCGTCGTGGAGGGCGCGTCCCAGGCGGCCAGGCCGTCGGTGTTAAAAGGCATGGCACCGCGCGGATTTTGCGCGAAGGCCAGAATGCCAGCGGTGCCGCCGGGCAAATAGCCCAGGTTTGTAAAATGCTCACCGCGCAACAACGGTTGCGCGCGCAGGTTTGAGAGCAAGTGCTCCGCCAGAGCCGCGCCGCTGGGCGAAGTGGATATTAGACTTAATCGCGGGTGGTGCAGACTGATTAACGAGTCGATAAATGCGATGGCCGAGGCGTTCATCTCGCCGGCCAGGGCGGGTTCGTAATCAAAGATCATCAGCGCGGGCGCGCCTTGTGGAAATGCTTGCAAAACATTGCGGCTTAATTCGCTTTCGGGTGAGAGCGCTGGCGCAGGCACAATTTGTAGATTAAAAAATAATGGCACGCTGATCAAAACCAGCAAAACCGCCGCCACCAGCCAGCGCAGAGTCCGCTGTGAGACGGCCAGCGAGGAGCTGCGCATGGGGCGCGGATGGGTCTCGGCTTCCAGCATTTGGTCGAGCAGGGTCGCGCCGGTTTGCTGGGCCTCGCTGGGTTGCAGACGAATCGAGAGCGCCTTGGGCCGTCCGCTGGGGACGAAGCTCGGCGCGGGGGGCAGAACGCCGACCAACCCGGCCAGCGGGCCTTCGCTTTCGCGCGGCTGATCAGAGCGTGAGGGCAGTGAGAATCCGGGGGTCACATTTTCGACGGGGCGCATGGCCTGCACCCACGAAGGCAAACTGGCCGGAGCAATTTCTTCGGCAGGCGGCGCCAGCTCATCCACCTCAGGCGCGGGAGTGGTTTTGTCGGTGGGCGAAATTTTTGAAAGCCAGTCTGGCATTTCGACGGCGAACAGGTCGTCCACGTTTTCGCCAGCGGTTATTTCGTCATTGAAGAAGGCCGGCGCTTTGGGCAAAGGCGCGGCGGGTGACTCAGGTTCGGGCGCGCTGTCGCTGGGCTTCATGGCCGTCAACCAATCGGGCAGGTTTTCGTTTGTGGCGGGTTGCGCGGCGGCGGGTTGTTCGAGTTGTCCCATCCAATTAGGCAGGCCGGTGTCGCTGACGGGCGCGGGCGCGGAGGGCGCGGCGAGGTTGTCCATCCAACTTGTGTCTTCATTTGTGGACGTTAGCGGATTCGCGGCGACGGGGGCCGAGGC